>NZ_JARFPL010000013.1:0-69092 GCF_029167205.1 Candidatus Methanocrinis alkalitolerans | reverse complement strand
TCACCAAAAAATAAGCTTTTATATATCATAAATTTTTCGGTTAAATCTAGATATTGACTACGAATATATCGTCATCCATTTTTCACGCTTATTTCGGGTATTCTGAAAAGGAGGCTGAATAGTTACAATTTATATTCCCTATCAATTGGGAGTTAAGGTTCGGAATAGTCAGCGGCGAGGCGATCCTCGGCGCCAACATCTTCAAGGACGTCTTCGCCGGGATCAGGGACATCGTCGGCGGAAGGTCGGGGGCCTACGAGAAGGAGCTGCGGCGGACAAAGGAGATCGCCCTCTTCGAGATGGAGGAGGAGGCAAAGAGGCTCGGGGCCAACGCCGTCCTCAGCGTCGACCTCGACTACGAGACCCTGGGGCAGAACGGCGGGATGCTGATGGTCTCCGCCTCCGGGACCGCCGTCCTGGTGGAGTGAGGTTTTAGGGAAGCTCCACCGTCCCGGCGATCCGCAGCTTGCTCCCCTCCAGCTGGCAGATGACGGCCCGATCGCCGGGCCGGTAGACGAGGGGCTTCTCCAGCTCAAGGCCGAGGAGCGGCCTCCTCCAGTCGTCGCCGGCCTCGACGGAGGCGACCCTCGCCGGGAGAAACTGCATCCAGTAGCCGATATGAAGGACCATCCCCTCCTTGAGGGGCGCTGGCCAGTAGGCGATGAGTTCCGCTCCGGCCGATAGGCTCGCCTCGACCCGGAGGGAGTCGTCGCTGGACAGGACGTCGCCTCGGTCCAACTCCTCGGCGTCGACGTTCTTGAGGGCGATCCCGGCCCGGTCGCCGGCCCGAGCCCAGTCGAAGTCGTCGTCGTGCTTCTGGATCGACCTGACGAGGGCGGTCTTCTCCCCGGGGAGGACCCTCACCGTCTCGTGTTTTCTTACGACCCCTCCGGCGACGGTCCCCAGGATGACCGTCCCTATCCCCCGGACGTTGAAGAAGTGGTCGATGGGGATCGCGCCCCCCCTCTCCTCCGGGGATGGAGGCTCGTCGGCTATCCGGTCCGCCTCGTCGAGGAGCCGCTCCCGGAGCCCTATGGGGTCGTCGTCGATCTCCTCATACCTCTCCAGGACCGTCCCCCTGACGATGGGCGCTATCCGGCCCTGGTCGATGTAGTTTCGCAGGATTATGTACCCATCTCTTATCCCGAGGGCCTGGAGCATGATGACGGACTCGCCGAAGGAGGCGTCTATCTCGTCGACGACGACGACCGCCTTCTCAGCGAGGGACGCCGCAAAGAATAGGGGAGCGAGCCTCTCCGGATACCGGGTCGGCTCGACGATGGTGACGGTGCTCTCGCCCCTCTTGAGGTTGTAGAAGGTGATGTCGGTGGATGTGCCCTTTTTGCCCACCTCTTTTGCGTACCCCTGGGGGCCGAGGATCGCCACGTTTAGATTTGCCATAGATGGCGGGAGATATTCTCGACGATAATAGGCTTTGTGGTGGCCCGGACCTTAAAAGATCCCTCCGACATCCCTTTATCTTCGCCGACCGGACCGAGACGACGCAACTAGGATCTGCCGGAGGGGAAAGAGACGGAAAAGACGAGATCGACGGATCGGAGAAGACCGCCTCCTCCATCCTTCGGGGCGATCCTCGCCCTCGATGAGGACGTGAGAGAGAAGGCCGACAGGATCGGAGAAGCCCTCCACTTGGAGGTCTTGCGCGCCGGACCCGCCGGGATGGATTGCGAGAGGATCGATCACGAAGACCCCGTCCCCTTCAGGGTCGATCAGGACCCCTGGGGGGAGGTATCGTGGCACCTGACCCTCACCTACGGCGGCCCCGCGGGGGACGCCCTGGGGTCCCGGGGCCGATGGTCGGCTACTGGCGAGGTGGCGGCAGAGGGGGTTCTCGACTCCATCGGCCTCGTCGAGGCCCTCGCCTCCGGGAGGCTCCCCCGGTTCTTTTGCGATCTCGCCCGCCGGCTGGAGGAGGAAGGCCGTCCCGGAGGGGGCGCCGCCCCTGAAAGGATAAGAGAGGCGGCGGGGATCGCCGGAGATCTTGCCCGCCTCCTGGAGGTGTGGCGGGATCGGGGAGGAAGCCGGGCCCATTACGAGATGGAGGGATGGAGAGATGGAGAGAGGGCGAAATAGAGGAGAGGCCGCCGGTCCTCCTCTGAGAAGAGAGAGTGGCGGGATCGAAGGGTCGAGTGAACATATAAATGAATTCTGCCGGTAGCCTGCAGCTCACTTGCGCCAGACTGCGGCGGTGGTGATGAGGAAGATCATCGCCATCATCTCAATCAGGGGCTCAATGCTCAGCTTGTTCGCATCGCTATACACGGCTGCTAATAGCATGAGAACGCTCCCCACAATCATGGGATGCCGGAGCTGATGGGCGTTGATATATCGGCTGATGGAAATCACCGGGACGGGGTGATGCTCTCCATGATAAGATACTCTTCGGTCAAACCCCGCCGCAAAAGAGAGGGGGCATGCCGGAGGGCAGGCGACGCCGATCTTCCCAAAGAGGCCATATCCACTATACCTCCAGCATCCTCTCGATGGCGCCTCGCGCGCGATCCGCGATCTCCTTGGGGACCACCACCCTCGGCTCGAGGGTCACCAGAGCCGAGAGGACCTTCTCCAGGGTCGTCTTCTTCATGTCGACGCAGATCGCTCCTTCGCTGAGGGGGTAAAACTCCTTTCCCGGGTTATCCTTCTTCAGCCGATAGTTCATCCCCACCTCTGTCCCGATGATGAACTCTCGGGCGGGGCTCTCCAGAGCGCGCCTCGCCATCCCGGAGGTGCTGTAGACGCCGTCGGCGAGGTCGATCACCTCGGGCCTGCACTCCGGGTGGACGAGGACCTCAGCCTCCGGGTGGAGGGATTTCGCCCGCAAGACGTCGTCTGTGGTGTACCGGTCGTGGACGTAGCAGTAGCCGTCCCAGGGGATGATCTTCTTATCTGTGAACCGGGCGACGTACCTTCCGAGGTTTCTGTCGGGGACGAAGAGGACCGTCTCCTCAGAGAGGGAGGCTACGACCTCGATCCCGTTGGCGGAAGTGCAGCAGATGTCGCTTTCGGCCTTGACCTCGGCGGAGGAGTTGACGTAGCAGACGACGGCGGCGGCGGGATGCTCGGCCTTGAACCCCCGGAGCTCTCGGCCCGTGATCATTTGAGCCATGGGGCAGCAGGCCCCGGCCCCGGAGAGTATCACCCTTTTCTCGGGGGATAGGATCGCCGCGGTCTCCGCCATGAAGTCGACGCCACAGAATACGATCAGATCCGCCTCTTCCCTGGCGGCGGCCCGGGAGAGCTCCAGAGAGTCGCCCCGAAGGTCGGCGACGTCCTGGACATCGCCGGGCTGGTAGTTGTGGGCGAGGATGACGGCGTTCTTCTCCTCCTTCAACCTCAGTATATCGTCGGCGAGCATGATTGGAAGGCAGTGAGGGAGGATTTACTTTAAAAACGCTCCCCTCGCTCAGGAGGGGATAGGGTACCTGGGGAAGGGGCCGCCCTTTCAGCCTTCTATCTTCTTTCGCCTCTGACGCTCGTCCTTTCTCCGCTCCGCCCTGTACTCCTGGATCATCCCCTCAAGCCATTCGGCCTTCCTTCTCGCCACCCTCTCCCGGCTCCGCTCTCCCCATCCTCCCTTCGCCTCCTCCAGATCCCTGGGGTCGAAGATGGCGACCCCCGCCACCCTCTTCACCGGCACCTCCTGGATGGAGAGGACGGGGACCCCGCCGTCCATCAGGTGCCCCTCCACCTTGGGGTCCATATACGTCCCGACGATCACCGCCTCCACCTCCATCTCTATGAGGAGGTCTGCGGCGGAGGGGCCGCCGCCGCTGGCGTCCTGGAGGAGGACGACGTCCCCCTTAACGATGCCAAGCCGGCCCGCCGCCTCGATGAGGGAGTCCCGGGAGAAGGAGGCGACCTCCTTGACGGCCCTTCCCACAGCCCCCTCCTCCAGCTCTTCTGCCCTCCTCTCCCTTTTGAGCCTCGACTTCAGCCTTCTGTTGACCTTCCTCTCCTGCCGGAGGAGGCCCCGGAGCCTATCGATCTCCTTCTCTCTTATCCTGATCTCCTGGTCCCTTTTGATCTCCCGGCGGTTCTTATCCTTCAGCCTCTCGATCTTAGATTCCAGGCGGCGGCGCGTCTCCTCCTCCTTCGCCAGCTGAGCCTGTAGCTCCTCCACAAACCCCTTCAGCCGCCGGATCTGGTCAGCCTGCCGTCTCTTCTCCGCCATCTGAGCCGAGGCGTCAGAGCCGACCGGAAGCTTCGTCTCCTTTGCGGCCGGAGGCTCCCCCTCCGGCGGAGTCGTCATGCCGGATATCGCCTGGTCTATCGATAGGCCCCGAACCACCAGAGCCTTCACCTCCTCGGGGTCGATCTCCGGAGGGCACTTCTTTTCAACCTGCTGGAACTTGTTTCTGTACTTCTTGTAGGCGCTGGCGGCCGCGGCTAGGGCGTCGCGTTCGTGATCGTTCCTGTAGCCGTACCCCCGGGCGAGGGCGATCTTCTCCTCGGAGGGGATCTCACCACCCGGAGAGTAGAGGACGGCGGAGAAGGACCTCTTCACCTTCTCGACGGCCCCCGGAGTCGGGAAGACGTCGGTTGCCACCACCAGGGGCTTGCCCCGATCAGAAAGCCACTCTATTACGTCCGGGGCTGATATGGCCCTCGCGCTGACGAGGTCTACAAGCTCTCCATTCAGGTTGAGGGCTGCGATCCCGGTGGTGGTGCCGGGATCGATCCCGGCGATGATGTAGCCCCTCCTCCGGCGGAGGGGCTCGAAGTTGAGCCGGTCCCGCTCCACCCCCTCCACCCTGATCTGGGCGTCTCCCCGATATCCCGAGGAGATGTGGACCTCGCTCCTCTCCGCCTCCACCACGAACTCGCTTCTTGTGTAGCCGCCGATCCCCTCTACGGACCGGACGGCGAACCGGTGCCCCTCCTCCCGGAGCCTCTCCTCCACCTCCCGGGAGAGGGCCTTCACCGATCCGTGGATCTTTCTCGTGTACCTCTTTTGGGACCACCCACCCCGCCCCGGAGACCTCCTGCGGCTGACCTTGATCCAGGTCTTCTCCTCGAAGGCGGAGACGACGCTTCCTACCCCCTTTGAGGCGAGGCGGGCGCAGGTCTCGGCCTCGTCCATGGGATCGAGCCGATCGAAGGCGATCCCGTGACTCCGGGCGATCCGAACCAGGGATTGGGGCCTCTCTCCTCCCGTCACCTGGACGAGCTTCGTCGCCGGGGGCAACTGCCTCAAGAGCCTGACCAGATCTCCTCTGTCGGCGGCGAGCTCGTGGACGTTGTCCACCGCCACCATATCTGGGGCGCCCTGCCTGATCATCCTCACCAGCTTCTGTCTTGTGACCATCGGGTGGCGCTCTTCGCCATCCCCCGAGAGGATGAAGAGGGCATAGCTGGGAGCTCGCTTGCTCCTGGGCGAGCCGCTGGCTATATCCACACCATATATCGATCCAGGGATGAGATCACCTCATGACGGTTCCCTCAGCCGCTCCCCTTCCTATCCCATCTCTCCCTAAGCCCCCTTCCCACCCTTCTCTGCCTTCTCCCCCTTCACATCCTCACCGAGGACGGAGGCGAGGGCCACATCCCGATCAAAATCGAGCCGATACTTCCGGCTGAAGTGGTCGATGACGTTCTTCAGATCCCTTTCGAGGAGCTCCATCGACTCGGGGTGAGTCCCAGAGACCGCCTGGGGCCAGTCGATGATGACCACCTCTCCATCCTCTCGGACGAGGACGTTGTAAGCGCTGAGGTCGGCGTGGACGATCGCCTTCTTCCAGGCAGAAGTCACCTCTTCGAGGACGATCTCCAGGCATTCTTCGGGGTTTTCGAGGTCGACCTTGTACAGCTCCGTGCCGCCGGTATGCTCCATGACCACGGCGTGGTGGCTGAGGGCGACCGGTTGTGGGACGGAGACCTCAGGGTATAGCTTTTTCAGGATCTGAAACTCCCTTGCCGCACCCAGGCGGGCGGCGAAGATCCAGGCGCAACGGGGAAGATCGGTGAGGTGGCCCCTCACCCTCCGGACGTGTTTGAAGCTCGTCCTCCCCTGCCTGTGGAACTTCACCGCCAGGGGGAAGGATGATCCTTTCGCCCCTCCTCCATCAGCCGAGGATCCGAACCCTTCCGGTCCCGCGGCGGCGGCCGGGGTCGGTCCCAGGGCCTCGAAGACGACCGACTCCTTCCCGACGCCGAGGAGGTCGCCGAGGGAGACTACCACGTCCCGGTCGACGAGGTCGGAGAGGGCGATGAGGTCGTAGGCGGCAAATCCTATCTGGTAGCCCTCGTAAGGCTCCGTCGTCTTGAAGACGAGCTTCTTTGAGACGAGCTTCGAGAGGCCCGTGCTCGCCCCCTTGGGAGAGAGGCGGGCTATAGCCATCACATCCTCCGCCGGGACCCACTCCGAGTGGCGCATCCCCCTCTCGATCGCCTTGAGGAGGGCGAGCTCCTTTCTATCCAGTTTCAGGAAAGCATCTGTCAGATTATCCACGGTCGGTTATTTGTCGGCTATAATTAAAAGCGATTGCCCTTTAGAGATGAAGGCCCGGCGGGAGGAGCCGAGCCCGTCAACAATCTTTATTTCCAGATTGCCTACTGGTATCCCTTCCACCTCGCCTCCAGATCCGGATCCTGGAGGGTCTCCATGACGTAGTCGGCGAACTGTGCCCCCGTCGCCCCGTCGGACCTCCCCGTCAGGACTACCTTCTTCTCGTGCTGGCTGCAGATGTCCAGGGCCATCTCGAGCCTCTTTGCCTCCTCTGCGAAGCCGATGTGGCCCAGGAGCATCACAGCCGCCCGCATCATGCTGGAGGGGTCGGCGTACTGGGCCCGTCCCTCCTCCACCATCCTCGGGGCAGAGCCGTGGATCGCCTCGAACATGGCGTACCTCTTGCCGATGTTGGCGGAGCCCGCCGTCCCGACGCCCCCCTGAAACTCGGCGGCCTCGTCGGTGATGATGTCGCCGTATAAGTTCGGAAGGACGACGACCCGGAACTGGGTCCTCCTCTTGGGGTCGACGAGCTTTGCCGCCATGATGTCGATGAACCACTCGTCGAGGTCAATTCCCGGATACCCTTTCGCTACCTCTCTTGCCACCTCCAGGAACTTGCCGTCGCTGGTCTTGATGACGTTAGCCTTGGTGACGGCGGTGACCCGATCGATCCCGTTCTTTTTCGCGTGGTCGAAGGCAAGCTTGACGATCCTCTCCGCCCCCTGGGTGGTGGTGACGGTGAAGTCGAAGGCGATATCCTCGGTGAGGTTGAACCCCTTGGACCCGAGGATGTAGGCGCCCTCGGTATTCTCCCTGAAGAAGATCCAGTCGATCCCCTGGCTGGGCACTTTTACGGGCCGGACGTTGGCGAAGAGGTCCAGCTCCCGGCGCATGGCGACGTTGGCGGACTCCAGGTTCGGCCAGGGGTCCCCCTTCTTGGGCGTTGTAAGAGGGCCCTTGAGGATGGCGTGACACTCTTTCAGCTCCTCGACGACCCCGTCGGACAAAGCCTTCATCGCCCTCGCCCTCTCCTCGATGGTGAGCCCTTCTACGTCTTTTATCTCGACCTTCCCTCCCTCGATCTCGCCCTTGAGCATATATTCGAGGACCCTCTTAGCCTCGGCGCTGATGTAAGGGCCTATCCCGTCACCCCCCACCACGCCGATGACCATCTTATCTATAGCGGAGTAATCGATCCAGTCCCCCCCGACCTTCATCTCCTCCACCCTGTCCATCTGCTCCGTGAGGAGCTTCTCAAAATGGGCCTTCGCCCTCTCTATAGCCTCTCTCCGGTCGGTCATTATAATCATCCCTCAGATCAATCGATTCCCATTATCCTAGTCCTCATCCATAATTAACATATCTGGCCACCACCCCTCATCGATCCCCCTGCCCATTAAAAATATAAACTTCAAGATCACAGTGTGGGATATGACAACCCAGGAGATAGTGTTCTACGTCATAATATTTCTGATCGTCTTCATGGTGACCCGGATATTGATCAAGATCAGGCGTGGCTACTGATGGGAGATGATCGGCAGATGTTCCCACCGGTGATCGCCACCGTCGGCGGCGGAGGCACAAGGCTCTATCCTCTCACCCTCGACCAGCCCAAGCCCCTGGTAGACCTCTGCGACACCGCCATCATCGCAACCCTCTTCAGAGTTCTGGCAAACCAGGGCTGCAGGCGGTTCATTCTGGGGTCCAAGGGGGCTGATAACACCCTTCCCCTCAACAACTACTTCAAGGCCGGGGAGGGTTTCTTCAAGAGGCTCGGGATAAGCGACATAGAGGAGTTCTCCTACCAGCCCCAGTACGAGGACAGGGGGAGCGCCGACTCCCTCAGATACTGCGCGAGCTACTTCGATATTGCGGAAGACGCCCTCGTCGTCTCGGGGGATAACGTCATCGACATCAACCTTCGAAATTTCATAGATTTTCACAAGGATAAGGGGGCGGTCCTCACCGTAGCTCTCAAAGAGCTGGGTCCCGATGAAGAGATATCCCAGTACGGCGTCGCCGACATAGACGCAGATCACAGGATCAACGGCTTCGTCGAGAAGCCCGCCCCGGGGAAGGAGCCGTCCAGGATGATCAACACCGCCTTTTACTTATTCTCCCCAGAGGTCCGGGACGTCCTCGCTGAGATGGGCGACTCGGCCCGGGACATAGGCGGCGACCTCATCCCGTACCTCACAGAGCACGGATACCCCGTCTATGGATATCCGGTGGAAGGGTATTGGATCGACATCGGCACCCCAGAACGGCTCCTCCTGGCGGCGATGGACTTTCTCGGGGGGAAGGTGGAGCACTACGCCTTCAGGAACGAGTACCGGCCAGGCCAGTGGGTCAACCCCAGAACCCTGGATAGGATCGGAAGGTACCTCGACTCAGGAGATATCGAACTGATAGGTAACGTCTTCATAGGCAGAAACTGCAACATCGAGAAGGGTGTCGTCATCGAAAACTCTCACATCGGCCATACGAGCCTCATCGAAAGGGGGTCGAAGATAAGAAATAGCATGGTCATGAGCTTCGCCCACATAAAGAGAGGTGCGGTCCTGAAGAGGACGATCGTGGGCAGGCACTCCACCATAGGGCCGAAATGCGTCCTGGACGCTGACCAGTCCTGCTGCAAACCGGGGAAGATACCGGTGGTGGGAGAGAACGTCACCCTCCCTCAGGAGTCGGTGGTGGGGCCGGGGACTAGGGTGGCCCCCCTCAAGTACAGCTACAAGATCCTGGCCACGGGGAAGTTCTCTCAGCTGGGCACAGACGACCAAAATATATACTTCTGCGAGAAGTGACCCTACCAGTACCGCTCCCATCCGCCGGCGTCCAGGGCCCTGACCCTGTACTTTTTGTCGTTCTCAATCAGGAATTTGTGGAGATCCTCGGGGCCCTTGAAGAAGGACTTGTCCCGGAGGTTCTCGAAGATCTCCTCGGAGGTGAACCCGGAGAGCTGCCCCTTCCCGTATACGATCCTCTCTATGGTGTACCACAAGTCGTCGAACTTTCTGAGGTTTGCTGTCAACTCAACCATTTTGACCACCTTGGAGGTCCGTCTCTGGCTTAAATGAATAAGTACGTTTCGTTCCCTTGGATGAGTACCATGAAGATATACCGTACCACTATGGGGAAAGGCAGATCTTCCGATGGGGGAGAGAGCCTAAATTCCCTACATGAGCAGATTAAGTCCTGCAGCCGCTGCCCTCTCGCCGCTGGCAGGAATGAGGCCGTCCCCGGCGAGGGGCCGGATCGGGCCGAGATCCTCCTCGTCGGCGAGGCTCCCGGCAGGGACGAGGACCTGGCGGGAAGGCCCTTCGTCGGCAGGGCGGGGTCTGTCCTGGACCGGTGCCTCAAAGAAGCTGGGATCCATCGGTCGGAGGTGTTCATAACCAACGTCGTCAAATGCCGCCCGCCGAGGAACAGAAGGCCGAAGAAGGAAGAGGTGGAGGCGTGCCGCCCTTACCTCGAATCTCAGATGGAACTCGTCCGGCCGAAGGTGGTGATCCTCATGGGGAACGCGGCGACGAGGGCGGTTCTGGATATGGAGGGGGTGACGAGCCTCCGGGGCAGAATCTACCGGGACCTATTCTTCGTCACATTCCATCCCGCCGCCGTCCTCAGAAACGGAAACTTTAGAGAGGAGTTCGTCACCGACCTCTCGGCCGCAAAAGAGAGGGCGCAAAGAGAGAGGGCGGAAGAGTCGAGGTAGCCGCCCCGGGCGGGGGGGCAGCCTCCCCGATGATCCCAAATCCCCCGGAGCCTTCCATCAGGCTGAGCGTTCAGTGGAGAAGAGGGCTTTCACCTGGGGGAGGACCTGGGGGAGGGCCAGGATGAAGACCCGGTCCCCCTCCTTCACCTCCGTCTCGGTGGTGGGGATTACCGGCTGGTTTCCTCGCATGACCATCCCGAGGATCGCCCCTTTCGGCATCTTCTCAGCGGCGTTCTTACCCAGGATCTTCGCCTCCTTCTCCGCCCGGAAATCCAGCACCTCAGCCTCATCTTTGCCCATGGGCACCGCCTCTTCTCCGCCCCGGATCAGCCTGAGGACAGCCTCTACGGTGACCCTGCCGGGGCTGATGGCGTTGTCCACCCCAACCATCTCGAAGAGATCGATGTAGTCGCTCCTGTCGACCCTGGCAACGATCTTATCCGCCCCCAGCTGTTTGGCGAGGAGGGAGCATAAGAGGTTCTTCTCATCGAAGCCCGTAACGGAGAATACGGCATCCATCGAACCGACGTTCTCCGCCTTGATGAGAGATATATCGGTCCCGTCACCGTTGAGGATGAGGGTGTCGGGGAGTTCCTCCGCCAGCTTCTGACATCGCTCGTTATCGATCTCCACCAGCTTCAGGTCGAAGTCCATCTTCTCCAGCCACTTGGCGAGGTAAAATCCGACTACACCCCCCCCGACGATCATAACCTTGTGAGAGGCGGTCTCCTCGTGGATCAGCTTTCTGAGCTTGGGGACCGACCTGGCGTCACAGGTCAGAATCAGACGGTCGCCGGCCTTGATCGACCCCTCCTTCCTGGGGATGAGGACCTCTTCGCCCCTCTTGATGGCGGCGAGCTTGCAGTTCTCCGGAAGGTCGACGCTTCCGATCGTCCCCTTAAAAGGTGCATCTTCGCCGACGGCAAGCTCGATCAGCTCTGCTTTGCCTCCTGCCAGCCTCCTGCGTTCTATCATGGATGGGAAGTAGAGGTCTTTTACGATCCGCTCTGCCATCACCAGCTCCGGACAGATCATGAGGCCTATGCCGATCTGTCTTCGGTCTTTCATCGGCTGGTCGATGTAGTCGGAGTTGCTGACCCTGGCGATCGTCCTATCCACCCCCAGATGGCTTGCGGTGATGCAGGTGATGATGTTCACCTCGTCGTTTCCGGTGACGGCGACGACCATATCTGAGTTCTGCAGTCCTGCCTCTATGAGGATCTGGGCGTTGGCGGCGTTCCCCTGGAGGACCCTGACGTCTATCCCATCGAGACGTTCACAGGCCTTGCTGTTCTCATCGATTACGATGACGTCGTAAGAGTCGGAGAGCTGCCTCGCCAGATGATACCCCACGTCTCCGGCCCCAGTGATCATGATTTGCATAAAATTCCTCCTCTCCCAGGCCCGGCCATGGGAGCTGATTTGAACTATGAGTAGATCATGCTGACGGGAAAAGGCTTTCGAGTGGTTTATGAGATCTTGCAGCCTCCGTCGGGGCGAGATGGTGGGATCGATGAGCTCCTGCCTGAGAGGGCGATTGCTTCGAGAAAGAACTCTTTTCTATCATCAGGGTGAACCGTCCTCCTGGATGAACATTCGAGAGGATGAGTTCGGGGGTCTATTAGAAGGATATGAGAGGGTCCTATACCTCTGCCATAGGAACGCCGATCCCGACGCCGTGGGGTCGGCCTTCGCCCTCCAGGAGGCCTTCGGAGGCGATATCGGGGCTGTGGAGGGGGTTAGCAGGACCGCTGCGAGCCTCATATCTACGATCGAGGCGGACGTAAAGATCGATCCACCCCTTGAAGGGTACGACCTGGTGGTGGTGGTGGACACCGCCGTGGGGCTTCAGATCGGAGAGATCCGCCTCGAAGATTACGCCGTCGTCGACCATCACCAGGACAGGGATCTGATCGATGCCTCCCTCTTCAGCGTTCAGAGGGAAGCCGACTCCACCGCCGAGATAGTATGGAAGATCCTTACCGAGTGGGGATTTCTCCCGAGCCGGACGGCGGCTTTGGGGCTGGTGGTGGGAATAATCACCGATACAGGACGGTTCAAGCACGCTCACGTCTCCTCTTTTAGGACGGTGGCCGAGATCCTCGAAGAGACGGACCTCGAGTACGCCGAGGCGCTGGAGGTCCTCTCTCGCGTCCCGACGGAGACCTCCCGGAGGATCGCCGCCCTCCGGGCCGCCTCCAGGGCCGAGATCGAGTGGTCCGAAGACTGGGTCATCGTCTCGTCGGAGGTGGGGGCCTTCGAGGGGTCGAGTGCGATGACCCTCATCGAGATCGGGGCTGACGTCGCCCTCGTCGGCGGTACTCACGGCGACCTCTGCAGGATCAGCGGCAGGGCGAGGAGGGACGCCGTCCTCGCGGGCCTCGACCTGGCGGCGATCCTCGGGGATGTGGGGAGGGCTCATGGTGGGGACGGAGGCGGCCACCGGGGCGCCGCCGCCCTGGAGGCCTCGGGGCAGCTTGAGGATCTTCTCGAGGAGGGGAGGAGAAGGGTGATGGCCGCCCTGGTGGGGAGGCGTCCTTCGCGGGCCTGCATCCCCCCATGAACCTCCTCCAGATGGGTGACCGGCTTACATAGGTGACCAGATTATACAGAGCCGACTTCCATCGAGCCGCAGAACGAGGGATTGCGTTTCATGGGTCATCGGTTAAGGAGTTTAAGCTACACAATATTGCCATTTTTCACACGAATTATGCATCATCTAGATTTGATCCGATTTCAAGACTGACTTGCTGTATCCTCTTTGACCAAGCCAATCTCACCGTACTTGCTACCGAGATCGCTGCCTCATCGCGATTCTTCTCTTAACCGATGACCAATGGATTGCGTTTAAGTCCGGAGCCTCTGGGCCGCCTTCTTCAGAGCCTCAATCCCTGGGAGGCGGTCGCCGGAGAGGTAGCTTATGGAGGCTCCGCCGCCGGTGCTGACGTGGGAGAACCTGGACTCGAGGCCCAGCTCTTCGATGGCGGCGCTGGTGTGCCCTCCGCCCGCGATGGAGAAGTCGGCTTCAGTGGCGGCCTTCAGGATCTCAGAGGTTCCCAGGGAGAACTTCTCCTTCTCGAAGATCCCAGCGGTCCCGTTGAGGACTACTAGCTTCGCCTCCCTGATCCTCTTTGAGAAGTCGACGATCGTCTCAAGGCCGATGTCGGCGATCTGGAGGTCGGGAGGGATCTTCTCCATCGCCACGTCCAGCCGCTCTCCGTCCTGGTCGAGGGCGACGTCCCTGGGAACGACGATCTTTCCGGGGTTTTTATCCATAAGGTCTTTTGCTATCGAGACCTGATCGGAGTAGTCGAGGCCAGCGACGAAATCCCGGTTCCGTTCGCCGACGTTCGTCCCCGCTGCCATCTGGAAGACGGTGGCGACGACCCCCGTCACCAGGACCTGGTCGACACCGCCCCTGTTGAAGACGTTGGCGATCACCTTGATGGAGTCGTCGGCCTTCGTCCCGCCGAGGACGAATATGGAGGGGTGCTCGTTGCCCCGGACCCCCATGTCCAGCGCCTCGATCTCCTTCTCCATCAGCCTTCCGGCGGCGCTAGGGAGGTTTTCCGTGAACCCGACGACGGACAGGTGGGACCGGTGGGAGACGGCGAAGGCATCGTTGACGAAGAGGTCGAATAACGGGGCGAGCCCTCTGACCATGTGGCTCTTCGCGTGCTCCTCGGCGGGGCGGCTGATGTTCTCCTCGGAGTAGAAGCGGGTATTCTCCAGGAGGATGACGTCGCCGGACCTCATCGCCTTGATCGAATCCCGGGCCCGAGTGCCGAAGATGTCGTCGACGTAGGTGACCTCGCGGCGGAGGAGCTGGGAGAACTTCCGGGCGTGGGCCTCCATCGTCGTGAAGTCCTTCTTTCCTGCGCGGCTCTGGTGGGCCAAGAGGACGACCCGGGCCTCCTCCAGGTCGCGCAACGTCGGCAGGTGGCCGCGGAACCTCTTGTCGTCGAGGATCGTTCCGTCCGGATCCATGGGGGAGTTGACGTCGACCCTCACCAGGATCCGCTGGTTATCCAGGGGGAAATCGTCTAGCGTGAGATAATCCTTCAACTGGCTCCCTCCTCAGGGATTTAGCTGTGACAGGGGTTGACTCAGGGGGTATATCACTTTTAGCCCACAGGGCGGCGCGAGGCGGGCGGGGCTCTTCCTTGGGGACGCGGCCGGAGAAATGGAGATATAACTTGCGCGCGAACTTCAGGTAGCTTGGGGTGGTCGAAACGATAGATCCGTCGTTGTGCACTAACGGTCTAATCTACAAACATTTTCTCTATAATTTATAGCAAATTTCCACTAGACTATGATCCTGAACGGACTGGGCTACGTTGGCCAAAGACTATACTTATTTCCCGAGTTTTACGAGAAGCTTCCCGTCGAGAGGTTGCTTGGTGAAGGTGTCACCGCCGCAGACCTGAACGATGATGCCCTCGGCAGGACCCTTGATGCGATTTACGCCTACGGTCCGACGGAACTCTTCAACTATTTTGCTCTGAAGGTCATGAGCCAGCTGGATCTCGGAGTTCAACGGCTTCATGCCGACACCACGATAACGAAAAATAATTTCAATGCAGTAAATTTGCTTATCGCCAAGAAATAATCTAAAGGGAATTGAATGCGCCGACAGCCCCGCCCCTACTCCATCCTCCGCCCCCAGTTCGTCTTGACCATCATCGCCATCCGGGGGTTTTTGAACTGCTTGTAGATCGCCATATCCTTGGGGTAGCCGATGAAGGGGTCGATCGTCCCCTGCTCCATGTTGGCGACCCAGACCTTGATCTGCCCCTCCTCCACCTCCTTGCCCTTCTCCTGGAAGAAGGAGATGAAGGGGCCGGGGCTCTCGGCGTGGGGGACGATGACGACGGACTCCTCCATCCCCTCCACCAGCTCCACCTCCTGGATGGAGGTGAAGATCCTGAAGTCGAGCCTCCTATCTCCGGGACCATTGAAGGTGAGCTTCCCCGAGGAGCCGTCGGCGAGGGCGTAGCCCGCCCGTCCCATGAACTCTGTGAGGAGGTCGGCGAGGTTCAGCCTCACCAGCCCATCCAGCTCCCCCTCTGAGCTTTTGAACTTTTCATAGGCCCTTGCGAAGTCGGGGTCGGTGTAGCCTCCGGTGTGGACGAAGTGGAACATTCTGTCGTTGATGTTCATCACGCTGTCGAGCTTGGGGAGGTTGATGAATATCGGCTCGCCGGAGAGGACGTTGAAGAATATAGCCGATGCAATGTGTTTATTTCCCAGGATGGCCTGCAGCTCCACCCTCTCCTCGGCGGTGAGGTCGGCCCTCCGGACGCAGTCGTAGACCCTCTGGAGGAGCTCGTAGCGTGCTATGATCTCCTTCTCGGCGAGGAGGGCTGATAGGCAGCCTCCCATCAGCTCAATCTTCTTATCCGTCATTTAGTCTGCACCTCTGAATCGATCTTTGAAGAGGGTGAGGGTGAGGTGGATGAGGCAGCGGTGGAGGTGGGGGTGGAAGTGGAGGGGGAAGGGGACGGTGTGGAGGCGCAGCAGCCCGCCGTCTCCTCAGCCCCCAGCTCAGCCCGCAGCTCCCCCATGGTTGCTGACCTCTCGGCGAAGGCGTTGTGCTGGTGGATGCTCTCCTCGTTTATCTGCTTCATGATGACCACCGCGTCGTCGGGGAGGTCTTTGAAGGACTCGACGACCTTCTGGGCCATCGTCCTGACGCAGTCCTCTACGAACTTGGGGTTGCTGTGGGCCCTCTGGACGACGACCGCCTCGTCGGGGCGCTTCAGGAGGCCGAAGACCCTGGAGCTCATGGACCTCTCGATGATCTTTATGATCTCTTCGAGGGATACGCACCGTCGGTCGCATACCTGGATCGAGATCATCCCCCGGCCCCGCTGGTTGTGGGTCGCAACGGGAAGCCTCCCGGCAAACTCGAAGGCCTCCTCAGGGGTGAGCCCCAGGGTCGCCAGCTCCCGTCTCACCTGGTCCCTCATGATCTCCTGGGCGCAGGGGCAGGCCGTCATCCCCACCACCTCGGCACCCACCAGCTTTCTTACGTGGCCTTCCCTGGCGACGGCCTCGGCGAAGATGTCCACCACCTCCTGGCCGGGGGTCCTGGTGACGGGAGAGCTCCTCTCGACGATGAACTCGCTCTTCATCTTCACCTCGGCCCGGGTGGCGTACTCGTGTTTGGATAAGACCCGGCGGGCGATCTCGCCGCAGAGCTCCTCGATGACGTAGACCGGCTCGTTTATAGCCCCCTCCAGGACCTCGTCTATAACCTCGAAGTTTCGAGAGAGGTTCGCCCCCTTCCGGTCGGAGGGAAGGTCGACGAAGACCTCGAAGTTGGATATGAGTACTATCGGTCGTCCCTCATCTTCCCGGAGGACCTTCACCAGCTTCTTGACCCCGGTGAGGCCTACGCGGGTGAGGTTTATCGGATACTCCGGTTGACAGGCCTGAACGTCTGGCAGCGTCTCCAAAGGGGATCACCTGCCATGGGGGTCGAGAAGCTCCAGGTCGTCGGAGAGGACTAGCAGATCGTCCACCTCAGCCAGAAGGTTTTTCAGGGTCTCTGATATCTGGCGGTCCCGCTCCTCTTGGGTCTGAAAGAACGTCTCAAGCCTTGCGGATAGCTCCTCGTCCTCGAGATCAAGAAGGTCGCCGGTCTGTAGCAGTCTCTCGATCTTCTCCAAATCCAGCATGAACGAATATCAGGGCTCAAATTCTATTTCAGCCTTTGCCCAGGACCGATGACCACCTTCAACGACTGGGAGATATCCCGGTTTCTGCGGGGAACGGCCGCCCCCCGGCAGAAGACGACCGAATTCTCGGAGCGGCTCGCCACCGGCCGAGAGAATGTCTGGGTTTGGACCTGTCGACAGAATGTCTGGACTGGTACCTGTTATCTCGCATTCAGGAATATTTATCAACAGGGCGATCTTCTATTCTGGCAGGAGGAGAGAAACGTGATCAAGAGATGCCCCGAACACGGTTATTTCCGGGGAGAAGCCTGCGAATGCGGCGCCGTCGGAGAGGCCGTCCTCGATGATGAGAGGAGCGAGAAGCTCGGGAGGCTGGTGGCTGGCGCCCTCAGACACTTCCCTGACGACATGGGGCTGGAGATGAGCCCCAGAGGCTGGGTCGACTTGGACGACCTCTCCGAGGCGATCGGCACCAGGTACCGCTGGGCAAATAAAAGGCTAGTCATCTCCCTCGTCCAGTCCGATCCCAAAGAGAGGTACGAGATCAGGGAGGGGAAGATCAGGGCTAAGTACGGCCATTCGGTAGACGTGGACCTGGACTATCCTCCAAATGAGCTCTCTTCTCTCTACTACGGAGCAAACGAGGAGGAGGCGGACAGGATCCTGGAGGTGGGGCTGAAGGCTGCGACCCAGCGTTACGTCCACCTCTCCACCGCCCCCGAGAAGGCCTGGCATGTCGGCACCTTCAGGACGAAGAGCCCCCGGGTGATCAGGGTCGACGCAGAGGCGGCTCAGAGGGCTGGGGTGAAGATGATGACGGTGAGCGAGAACATAGTGATCTCGGAGAACGTCCCCCCGGAGTACCTCAGCCCCGTTCCTTTAGCCGACCTGAATCTGGAAGGCTGATCACTTCCCAAACCTCCTCTCCCTCCTCTGGTAGTCCCTGACCGCCCTGAGAAAGTCGACCTTTTCAAGGCTCTCCCAGGAGCGGTCGATGAAGTAGAGCTCGGAGTAGGCAGACTGCCAGATCATGAAGTCGCTCAGCTCTCGCCCCCCAATCCTTATCAATAGGTCAGGCCGCTGCTTCAATCGGAGCCGGGCCTCGATCGTCGTCTCGTCTATATCCTGGGGATCCATGAGTCCGGACGAGACGTCTTCGAGGACCGACCTGATAGCAGAGGTCACCTCCGCCTTTCCGCTGCAGCCGAGGGAGACGACCAGATCCAGGGGGCCGCCCTTCCCGAAGGAGATCTCACCCTCCTCGAAGAGGAGGCGCCCCTTCGCAGGAAGTTTTGAGAGCTCCGCCGCCGCCGCCTCCGCGGACCCAATTCTACCTCTCCCGGCGCCGGACGTTGCTGCAAAGATCGTAGCCTCACGGATATCCAGGGAGGTGCACCATCCGGCGACATCGCCTACCTTCCTCCACCAGCGGGGAGCCATCGCCTCTTTTGATATGACCAGGGCTACGGATGAGGGGGCCGATCCCATCCTGATCTCCCTTTCCAGCAGCATCTCCCAAACTCTTCTGATCATATAGCCCTTCTGTACCGGCTCGAATAGAGAAAGTATTTTTGTGATCGAGTTCAACTGACGGACCGTGAAGAGAGAGACGGTGGCGAGGATGGGGGCAGGGATGACGGTTTTGCTCTTTCCTTACGTCGGGGTCTACACCGTAATCCCCCTATTGCCCATGATCCCCCTATTGGCGATCTTCCTCGCGGAGCGTAAGACGAGGGTCCTCTCCGCATCCCTCGCCTCCCTCCTCCTCCTCAGCTACGGCCTTTTCCTCCTCTCCTTCGGCCTCCGATCGACGGATATCGAGCTCCCCCTTTACCTGGTGGCGGTATCCTTCGTCGCCCCCACCTTCGGGGCTCTTGCAGCCGGAGCCTCTGGGATCTTCAGGGATCTGGGAAGGAGCCTGGTATATCTGGCGACGACGACGGCCGTCGGCGTTCTTGCCATCATCTGGACCGGACCTCCTGCCATCGGCGCCGATCCCGAGAGGGTCCTCTTCCTCGCGACCCTGGGGGGGCTCTCCGGTGCCTTCCTCCACTCAGCATCTAAGAGGGGAGAGAGGGACTTCGCAGTCCCCTTCGGCTCCTGCATGGTGATGTGGCTCTTCAGCTTCGACTATCCTCTTCCCGATATCCAATACATGGCTGGGATATACGTCTTCGCCCTTGCTCTTGGGATAGGGGCCTACAGGATGAAGGCCGCCGACGCCGAGGCGGTCATCTCCATGGTGATAGTCTGCCTCCTGGTCATCTTCTTCGCCGACATCGTCTGGTTTCTCATCCTCCTCTCCTTCTACCTCCTGGGCAGCGGCTTCACCAGGTACAAGTACGCGAGAAAGCAGAAGCTGCGGATCGCCCAGTCCCGGGGCGGCGTCCGGGGGTACAAGAACGTCTACAGCAACAGCCTCGTCCCCCTGGCGATGGCGATCCTCTATGGGGTCTACGGCTCCGACCTCTTCGCCTTCGCCTTCCTGGGGTCTGTCGCCACCGCCACCGGGGACACCCTGGCTAGCGAGATCGGCGAGACGGCGAGGTCGAGGCCGAGGATGATCACCACCTTTCGGACCGTCGAGCCGGGGGTCGACGGCGGCGTCACCCTCCTGGGCCAGACGGCGTCGATCTGCGGCTCCCTCTTCACCGGCATCCTGGCGGTGGCGGCGGGGATGGCCGGGGCCTGGGGGATCGCCGCAGCCCTCGCCGGCGGCTTTCTCGGGACGAACTTCGACAGCCTCCTGGGGGCGACCTTCCAGGCGAGGGGGCTGCTCACCAACAACGGGGTCAACCTCGTGGCGACCCTCTTCGGGGCGGTGGTGGGAGCGGCGGTATGGATGATGGTATGATCTTTGGGTCGGGGATCTTTTGACTGGGTGGCGAAGCCTCCGCCCCGGCACCCCATCGTCCAGTAGGCTCGTTGGTCCAGGTGCCAATTCGTCAAGGATCTCACCTATCCAGGGTGAAGCTCCTCTTTACGACCGGCCTCTCCTTCACCTCATGGATGAGCATCTCCATCCTGTCGCCGACGGCCAAAACCCTCGCCTTCTCCAGCCTCTCCTGGGAGCGCCGCAGGTTTGACCCCCTCTCCGCGATGATGGTGAAGAGCGGCTCGCCCTCGCCTACAACGTCCCCGATCTTCTTGTGAAGGAGGATCCCGGCGCCCGCGTCCTTGGGGCAGCCCGCAGCCTTCGCCACTTCGGCGACCGACGAGTTGTTTATCCAGAGGACGGTGCCGGACCTTCCGGATTTTACGGTGAGCCGCTCTTCGCCGACGGCTATATCCTCGGGGGCGATATCCGGGTCTCCACCTTGCGCGGCGATGATCTCCCTCATCTTCTCCTCCGCGCGGCCGGAGCTGAGGATCTCCTCCGCCAGGGCCTTCCCGTCGGACCTACCCGCCATCTTCAGGATCATCCCGGCGATGGCCGTAGCCTTGTCGACGAGGTCGGGGGCGGTTCCCCGGTTCATCAGAGCCTCCAGGGCCTCCCTCGCCTCCAGGGCGGGGCCGATGGCGCTTCCTATCGGCTCCTCGCCGTAGGTGACGGCGCAGCGGACGGTTATCCCCAGGCGGCTTCCGATCTCCATGAAGTCCTTTGCCAGGAGGTCCGCCTCACCGATCGTCTTCATCTTGGCTCCCCTGCCGGTGGGGATGTCGACGACGAGGAGGTCGGCGCCGACGGCCCTCTTCTTCGACATGATCGACGGCAAGAGGAGGGGGTCGATGGAGAGGGGGTACTCGACCTTGACGAAGATGTCGTCGGCGGGGGCTAGATGGACGGCCCCCCCCCAGACGACGGCGCCTCCGGTCCTCTCCACCACCTTCCTCATCTCGTCGAGGTCGAGGGTCACCGGCATCAGGACCTCCGCCCTGTCCGCCGTCCCTGCCGGGGATGTGATCGCCCGGGAAGAGGACTTGGGGATCAATAGCCCGGCGGCGGCGACGATTGGAACGACGAGGAGGGTCGTCTTGTCCCCCGGCACTCCCCCGATCGAGTGCTTGTCGACGGTGGGACCCCCGTCGAGCTTCATCGTCCTGCCCGTCTCGATCATGGCCAGGGAGAGGTACGTCGCCTCGTCGAGGTCGAGGCCGAAGCTGTGAAGGGCGGTGACGAAGGCGCTCAGCTCGACGTCGCTGAGCTTCTCGTCGACGGTATCCTCGACGATCTCCAGGATCTCGTCGCGGCCTAGCTTTCTTCCGGCTAGCTTGTTTCTTATGAAGTAGAGGGAGTCGGGGAAGGCCGCAGCCTCCACCTCGACCTCGGACCTTTCGGCGAGGCCGAGGCCTCTCCAGACCTTTTTGCAGACGCCTATCGTTCCCGGATCCACCATCTTTGAGGATTTATGGACTATCGCCGTCTTCACCTCCCCGTTGAACCGGATAGCCACCCTTCCGAGGCTGAGGACCCCCAGCCGCTCCGCGTCGTCTCCGTTCATTATGACGATCGACTTTCCTCCCGCCTCCAGCCCCAGAAAGATCGTTTTTAAGATCATCGAAAAGCACCCTCTATTAATCAAAACGGATCTGATATCAGTGGGGGCCGGTTTGGATTTAGAGATTGCCCTGCAGCCTTGAGACTGTCGGAGGTCCGGGGACGAGGGTAAGCCAGCGATCTCTGGATGGAGAAAGCCATCCCCTGAATGCTCTTTCTAAGGAAGAATCTTTAAACCGGCATTTCGCATTAACGGTTTGAACGCTCATTAATTTTCCTGCTATCGATTTTTTGAGAATAGATATCAATCGACTCTGTATAGAGATCAAATAAGGCCAGCTTCATAAAGACTAAGAATATAATTATTAAATTTTTATAATATACTGAATTGTTAATATCGTGTTGACAAATTCTAGTAAAATTATTTTAAACAAAATTTAAGTTAAACGTTTGAATTTATGCACATTTTGGCAAGCAATAAATTCTTAATTTTGCATAGCCTTACTGCGGAATGCCGGTTCCATCTTAGAACGCTGTGTTTTTGTCGGATAGATCCTATATTTGAAGGCCTTAAGCATTACACTCACTTATGCTGTTATGATATTTAAAGATTCATAGCTTAAGGCAGGGTACGATTCATCCCCGGCCTAAAGACCGGGGTTTTCTCTACCTATAGAAGGCTTATTGGGCTGCGAGCTTGAGATATCTGAAAAACCGCTCTGATAATGCAAAAGATATTTAACTTATAATTATCAAAAATAGCATCAACCTGATATCGTTCAATGGCAGAGGAGGATCAGAATATGGACAAGTTTCTGGGAATAGCGAAGGACGGAAGGTTCTCGATATTGATGCCTCGCCCTCAGTGCTGTACAGTGAGGTTAACCCGCATCGAAAAGCCTGCATCGATAGCTGAAGAGCTGACCGCCTCCCACGAGATAAGCCTGGAGGAGCATGAGGGCAAAGCCCTTCTGGTGACGGGCACCCTCCCAGAGCGGAAAGGCTGGCTTTACGAGGCGAAGGTCGTCGATGAGGGGGGCCCGATACTGACCGAGGTGGTGAAAGAGGTCTTCGGTTGAGATTAACCGGCCCTCTTTAAAAATTTTTTATAAACCCCGTTCTGCAGAAGAGCTAAGCCTTCAGCCCCTCTTTGATCTTCTCCACCACCTTCTCGCAGTCGGCGGGATCGACCTCGAGCTTAGGCGACTTCTCTATCCCGAGGTCGGTGACCACCACCGCGAGGGCTGCAGGAAGGGACGCGTGATCGAGGATCTTCTTGGCGCACTGGACGGGGCAGCCGTCTATCGCCACGAGGTTTCTCTCCCTCGCCGCAACGATCATGGTGTCCAGGTGGGCGCCGATCCCGGCGAGGCAGAAGAGCTTCCCCCTCCCTTCCTTTGCCAGCTCCACCGCCGCCTGGTTTGATATCTGGCCGACGTTCGAGCCCCCCGCGCAGGCCAAAAATAGGAGGTCTCCGGAGGCGCAGAGGCACCCCACCTCCTTTCTTTCATCCCCTCTCTCAAGCATGAACTCTCACCTCTTCAGCATCCCCTTTATCTCCGCCACCGACGGCGCCCTCCCCACGACGACGGCCTCGCCGTCGATGAAGAGGGCGGGGGTCATCATGACCCCTCGGTTCATGATCTCGCTGAGGCTCTCGACCTTCACGACCTCCGCCTCGACCCCGGACTCAGCCACCGCCTTCTCGACGTTCTTTGCAAGAGACTTGCACTTGGCGCATCCGGTTCCCAGAACCTCTATCTTCACCATCTCTTCTCACCTCTCAAACTCAGAGCTCTCGAGTGAGCCCATGTACCTGATCGTATTTATTCCCCCAAGACCTCGATCGCCAGAACGTTTCTGAAGAACCTGGTGGAGCCGGACCGCTCGGCGAGGATGTTAAGACCATAGACCCCCGGCTCCAGCCCCTCCGAGCTCCAGATCCCGACGTAATTTTCATCGGACCCGGCAAGGAGTTCCGCCCTCCCCACCTCCTCTCCGTCGGCCTCGACGATCATGGCGGTGACCTTCAGAGGGTTCTTTGCCGCTGCTGCCCCGCCTGCGGAAGGCAGGCCGGAGGAGGCGCCGCTGGAGGGTCCTCCTATGCGGACTGTCCCGCCGGCGGAGTCGAGGTTGGCGAAGGACTGGGGCGACCCAAAGCCGCAAGGAACGCAGGATACGGAAGCCGTCCGGCCGAGCTGGACGGGGCGGGCGGCCGCAGCCTCAGGATCGGAGAATGCGGCTGCTAGCCAGACCGCTTCGCTCGCCCTGACGGGGTTTGGCTCCGCCGTAGCCTCGATTAGCTCCACCTCCAGGGCGGGGTGGCTCTCCAGCCAGTCCCTCCAGGAGTAGAGGACGGCGTCGTATCCGGTCATCTCCAGGGCAAACCAGGTGACGGCCGCCTGGATCCCGGTGTTGGTATAGACCGCTACAGGACGATTAGTCCGCAGATCCCGGAAGATCTCCTTCAGCTCCTCAGGGCTCTTGATATCGTCGCCGTCGAGGACCGAGTCGAGGGGTATGTTGACGGCCCCGGGTATCGATGCGGGGGCCGCCGCCTCGGCGGATCGGGCGTCGACGATCTGGTAGATCCCGCTCTTGACGTAATTGTAGTTGGCGTAAAGGTCGGCCTTGACCTGGGGGGCGTAGACCGTCGCCGGCCTCGTCGCCGGATAGTCGGCGACAGAAAGGCCTGCGGCCTTCCAGTCCTCGACGTCGCCGTCGAGGATCCTCACCTGGTCGTGGCCGAGGTACTTGAAGAGCCAGTATGTGAAGGTCGCCGGGACGGGGCCGGTCCCGCAGGGGAGGCACTCGCCGTATATGACCACCGAGTCATCCCAGGATATCCCAGCTCTCCCCAGGATCCCGGATATCTCCGATACTGGCCTGATCCGTCCGTCTTTCGTGATGAACTCCTCGTAGTTGACGCTTATCGCCCCCTCGATGTACTCGTCGGCGTCGGGGCTGATGTCCAGGATCAGGTTGTCCTCCAAGACCGCGGATATGGGGAGGAGAAAGACGCCGATCCCGTCCCTATCTGGATTTGCGGAGGCGGGATTGATCGCCGGGCCGTTTGATGCAGGGTTATTTGATGCAGGGTCGTTCGATGCCGGATTGTTCGATGCTGGGTTGTTCGATGCTGGGTTGTTCGATGCAGGGTCGTTCGATGCCGGATTGTTCGATGCTGGGTTGTTCCATGCCGGATTGTTGGATCCGGTGGGCTGAGCCAGCCCGGTGGGGCCGGACGATCCCCTGATGGAGACAACCTGAGAGTCGTAGTCCTTGGAGTAGTCGATGCAGAAGTCGCAATCCGCCGCGCCGCCGATGGCCAGGAGTGGAAAGAAGCCGCCCAGAGCCAAAAGAACTATGATGAGGGCCGACAACCCCCTGAAACCCCTTATCTGCTTCAGGCCGGGGATCTGCCCGAAAGTCGTCTTCAAAGGCTTCGCCCTTTCAGCTGGCCCCCCCATGAATGGGTCCGACGGATAAGCCTCTCTAGTGATCTTTTTGCCGTCATCTTTCATATCATAACACCTTGTTTTCGAAACATAACAGTTCTGGTTAAGAGATATCAATCCCATCTGATCAGAAAATCACAGTATCTGCCACCATATCAGGGGGGCGAGCCCCGCCAGGGTGAGGCCGGTGACGAGCCGGATGGCCACCCTGTGGTCGTGCCTGAACCTGTCGACCTGGTCGGGGGACATCCCCAGGGCTATCACCATCCCGAGGATAAGGACCGGGAGGACGACCCCCAGGTTGTAGAAGAGGAGGTATACCGTACCCGAGGACGCGTAACCCTGGGACTGGATGATCCCAATGATGGCGATGTAGACCGCTCCGACGCAGGGAGCCTTGACGAGGGAGAAGAGGGCACCTATGAGGAAGTAGGAGAAGATGCTGTAGCTCTCCAGGGACTTTTTGAAGTACCCCAGCGCCCACTCCGCCTTGAAGAGGGAGATACCACCCCGGTGAAGCCTCCTCGCGTCCTCGATCTGGGTGGCTCCCAGGACCAGGAGTATGATGGTCAAAGCAAGTCGGAAGCTCGCCTCGAAGCTGGGGATCGAGAAGAGCCTGAATAGCCCCAGGCCGAAGAGGTAGTACATGACGAAGATCCCCAGGCAGAAGAACCCCACCATCACCGCCAGATCCCGTTTCCTTCCGGATCGCGAGAGGGTCATGCTGGCCAGAAATACCAGGACCGCCAAAAGACAGGGGTTGAAGCCGGCGATGAGCCCCGCCGCCAGGACCGCCGCCGCCGACGAGACCGAGACGCCGTCGAGGAAGATAATCTCGTGATCCCCATCGCTGGCGGCTGGGAGGAGAGCCACCCTCCCCTCCAGAGCGGCCCTGATCATCCCTTCGAGCTTCTTCTCGTCGCCGTCGTAGTCTCGGTAGCCGATGACGGTCCCGTCGATGATGATCGAGGGCATATCCTTGGCGTTCGTCTCCCTTATGATCCGGCGCCCCTCTTCGCTGTAGAAGATCTCCTCTCTGATGTTGAATCCGTCGTAATCTGATGCGACGCTCTTGACGACCCTATCTGCGGCGGCGCACTTGGTGCACCCCGGCGATGTTATGATGACGATCTCGGTGGTGGCAGCGGCAAAGCTCGCCGTCATCAAGATGAGGGATAAGATCAGGGCGAGGAGGAGACCATATCGCCGCCTTTGGGGGTTCGTTTTATACATCATAACCTGCCGTTGCCGATAAAATTAGAGATGGCGGGGGGATAAAGGGAGGGTTATGATCCCGCCATCGCCGTACCATCTTGACTATTCGAGCTTCCTCTGGGCAATGCCGTCCTCAGGCGATGTACTCGATAACCGCCGTCTCGTCAACGGATCCCTCCATGGAGGCAAATCCGATGGAGGCGTCGCCTTCAGCCACCAGGACCACAGAAAAGGGGCAGCCCTCGCTGCACTCTTCGGCCGCTTTCTTTACGAGGTCCGTGGCGTCCCAGGTCGCCCATCCCGTCTCCTGGATATCCAGGGTGGCGAGGGGCTCGTCGTCGTACCGGGGCATATCCCTCCAGGTCTCCGTCTCCAGGACCGCCATATCATAGAAGTAGAGGGTCACCTCTCCCGGCCTCTCGACGTCGGTGACGCGGGCCCGAAACTCCCCGGACTCTATCTCCATGGGGAGCTTCACCATCTCGCTGTAGACGAGAAAGGCTATCCTGACGGGATCGCCGTCTTCGGAGGTAACCCAGAGGGTCTCCGCGTCGGCGAAGGTCTCGTCGTCTTCATAGGCGTCCATGTACGTGTCCACCACCAGCGCCGGAGAGAAGGTCTCCGCCGCCGCGATGCCTGCCAGCAAGACGATGAGTGCCGCTGACAGCGGCCCTGCAGATCCAAAGCTTTTCCGTTCCATTTTTCCCACTCCAGACGGTATTCTCTGACTATTTTTTGTGCAAAGTTCATGTAATTTAATCATGACGCCACCATCCCGTATATCATCCCCATCAGGGTCGAGAGGAGGACCACGAGGGTGATGTAAACGGCCGCCCTCTTCGATCCTATGATCCTCCAGATGACGATCATATTCGGAAGGCTCATGGAGGGGCCTGCCAGGAGGAGGGCGAGGGCGGGGCCTGGGGCCATAGCCCCGGTGGAGTAGCCGAACATCGTCCCGACGATGGGGACCTCCAGGAGGGTCGGCATGTAGAGGAGGGCGCCTATCATCGAGGCGACGAAGCAGGCGGCAAAGTCGCTCTCGCCGAAGACCATTCTTATCAGTTCCACGGGGAGGTAGTAGCCTATGATCCCGGCGACGAAGGTCCCCACCAGGAGGAGGGGGAAGATCCTCTTGGTGAGCCACCACGTCTCCCCGAAGAAGGAAGCTTTCTCTCCATCGGTGAAGTATCTCATCAGCAGCCATGCCGAGGCGAGGACCAGGATCCCGACTATTACGGCCTTGGGCAGGATGGCGAGCCCCGATGTGGCGGCGAGGAGGACGGCGACGAGGACTCCGACGAAGAGGGGAGGGATGTAGCCGGGCCTCTCATCCACGCCCTCCGATTCGGGGATGGCGCAGGCCTGCGCCGCCGCCCTTTCCGCCACCCTCTCGCCCCTCTCGAAGACGGCGGCCATGACCAGGCCTATGATGACAGCCATGGATACGGCGGCTGCTATACGGGCAGCCCCCAGCTCCAGCCCCAGGACCCGGGCCGTCAGGACGACGGCGAGGAGGTTGATGGCGGGGCCGGCGAATAAGAACGCCGTGGCGGGACCGATCCCGGCCCCACGCCGGTGGATCCCCGCGAACATGGGGAGGATGGTGCAGCTGCAGACGGCAAGAATGGTGCCGGAGGTGGAGGCGACGGAGTAGCAGAGCCACTTGGGGGCGTCTCTTCCGAAGTACTTCAGCACCGCCTCCCTCTGCAGGAGCGCTGCTATAGCCCCGGCGATGAAGAAGGCGGGGATGAGACATGTGAGGACGTGGGCCGAGAGGTACTCCATCAGGGCTTCAAACCCCGCCGCCAGGGCGGGGAGGACGATCTCCAGATTCAACTGATCACTTCTCCTGCTGCATTTCTGACCGGTATTTATCGATCTTCGTAAACCTTTCCGTCCTTTCCGCCATCAGATCATCCGACGGAGCTCGTCAGCGCCTCTTCGGCCTTCTTCAGCTCGTTTATCTCGTCGAGGGCGATGGCGTCCACCACTCTCAACAGGTCGAAGAGCCTGGGGCTTTTGATCCGATAAAGGGTCCGCTTCCCGTCGATCCGCCTCTCCAGGACCCCCGCCTCATGGAGGATGGAAAGGTGCTTTGAGATGGTGGACTGGGCCCGCCCAAAGGCGGGGACGATCTCGCAGACGCACCGCTCCTCGCCTCCCAGAAACTCCACGATCTCGAGCCTGGTGGGGTCGGAGAGGGCGGAGAGGATCCTCGCACGCCAACCGGTGGCAGATCTTCTCATGCTATCAGAAGAGAGGGTCGGAGAAGTTGTATATATACATATCGCCATGAGACGATTTGTTATCCGTCTTGGAGGATGGCGCATAGACCGTTGAGCGATCGTTCATCCCGGTGGCCAGATCCCGCCGGTCGATCATCGGAAGCTCAGCACCCCTTCGAGGTGACGATAGGCTATCTTAAACCCCGTCTCCAGGGACTTCAGGGGGTTCCAGCCCCGGACCCCACCGCTGGCGGTGGGGTGCCCCTCCTCATAGGAGATCCCCGACTCCCCGAAGACCTCGTCGGCGATGTTTGCTGAGAGCGCCGCCGCAGCGAGGGCGAGGACGCAGCAGAAGACGAGGGCGGCGACCCTTCCCATATTGACCATATTTCCCATATTGACCATATCTTCGTGTGACTGCTCCCTACCATCCCTGATAGAACGGCGGATATAGCCCTTTCAATGATGGATTTCCTTCTTGTGCCCACCTCATTTAAATAAGAGCCGTTGGGAATATAAAGATAAGGAGGTGATAGTCCCATGTGTACCGTTGGAGGCGGACCTGAGATCGGCGACGTTGAATCCCTGGCATCGAAGGGCTACATCTGCCAGGAGTGCGGAAACAAGTTCAAGGGCATGGGCAGAAAGCCCCGATGTCCTTCCTGCCAGTCGAGGAACGTAAAGGCTGCTGAGTGATGAGAAGATGAATATCCCCCTGGAAGACGACGAGATCGCCTTCCTCTCAGGACGGACCGGGACCCTGGCCGTTGTCAGGACCCTGGGCCACTTTTTTTATCTCGAGACCGACGCCGAGGAGATCGTTCTCTTCACCGAGGACGACGACCTCCTCGTAGCCTCCACCTTCGAGGTGGGGGATAAGGCTAAGCGCGGTCTAAAATGCACCCTCTTCATGATAAGAGAGATGGCGTCGCCCCTGATAGTCCTGAGGAAGGGCCATCCCGCCTCCCCGAGGCTGAAGACCGTCGTCTCGGTGGGGGAGAAGACGAGGATAAGCTGCACCGTCCAGGCCGGGACCCACCCGGAGCAGGAGATCCTCTGCGGCACCTGCGACCTCGACGGGGTCTTGGTCCTCTCGTCCCCCGGAGGGGCAGAGGTTAAAAACTTCGCGGGCGTAGTGGTGACGGAGAAGTTTTTGTGAGGTGATGAGGGTAACATGTCAGAGGAGATCAGCGAGGGGTCCATCGTCAGGTACGCTGGGACCGGAACGGTGGGGACGGTCAAGGTCCTCAAGACCGAAGATGACGGCGAAAGGTGGGCTCTCCTCGATTCGACGGGGCTCTACTATCACCTGAGCAGGTTACAGCCGATCGATAAGCTCCCCGAGAGGAGGGAGATCGGAGCCCGGAGCCTGAAGGAGATGGAGGAGAGGATGAAGGCCGAAGAGGAGAGGATGAGATCGGTGAAGATGGAAGATGAGAGCGTCGAAAGTGGCGGATGAGATCGGGGTCGTAGTCCACGGTCCCGAGGTGGTAGACTGCGGGTTCGCCGAGAGGGCGATAGACCGTCTCTCGGACCTGGGAGTCGTCACCGCCGTCCTGGGAGGGACGATGGGGAGGGTCGCGGTCATCGACGGAGGGCTGGAAGATAAGATCGACATCTCGAGGAGAGAGATGCCGAGCCGATCGGTAAAAAGGCTCGAGCCGGAATCCGACTTCGTCATCCTTCTCAACTATGCCAAGACTGAAGAGACGGCTCTGGCCTTCGGCGCGATGGTGGCGGAGAGGTCGAAGCCCAGAAAGCCCCTGGTCCTCGCCGACTGTGGGGGCGGGTTCGTTGCACCCCTGCCGATGGGGGGGCCCCTCTCGGAGGAGACGTCGAGGGTCGCCGAGAGGGTCGGACGGGCCCTGGGACTGGAGGTGGCAGACCCCCCCTGTTCTTCTTCAAGGATGAAGTCCGTGGGGAGGATCGTCAGAAGGTGGATCCTTGGGGCCGTCCCCGGGGAGAACGTATCCATCAACGGTACCGTCATCGGAAGAGCCCTCAAAGATACGGTGGAGCTGGCGGCAATAGAAGGGAAGATCGTGGAGGTCCACGGTGCGGAGGTGAAGGCCCACGGCCTTGAGAAGATCCCCACCGTCGACCTGGAGACGGCTATCCTGAGGACCGGAGAGATAAGGAGGACCGAGAAGGTTCCACGGACGGTCCGCCGCCGGGGGCGCGACGCAGCGCTGATAGATCACGCGGCGGAGGAGGCGTTCGAGAGGGCCCAGGGGGCGATGGTGGCGGTGACCGTCGGCGACGACACCACCGCCATCGCCGGAGAGGTTCTGGCGAGGCTGGGAGCGCCCCTCGTCGGGATCGTCGACGGAGACCTCGATCGCCTCTGCGCCAGGACAGCCGTCCCAAAAGGGAGCGTCGTCATTACGGTTTCGCCAGGCACCGACGACGCGGTAGGCCGAAGGGCCAGAGAGGAGATCTTCGGAGGAGGAGACCGGATCTCGATGGAGGGACTCTGCGTCGATGATCTCGTCGATATGGTGAAGAGGGTCGCCGGCGAAGACCTCGTATCTATGCGGCGGTTCTGAAGGGGCGCCAGGAAGGAGGCGAGGCTGTCCCCTCATCCTCGGTTGCGCTTCACACCGACCTTTTGATCATCATGACGGCGGGGTCCGATCTATAGCCCTCGCTTCCGGCATGGTCTTTTATCGCCGCCTCCAACTCCTTCATGATGTCATGGGCCGACCTCTCTTTGTTGCTTTTTACAAGAGAGATCAGGTTCTCCGTCCCGAACCTCTCCTTATCCCCATCCTCCAGCTCGATGAGGCCGTCGTTGTAGATGACCAGAACGTCCCCCGGATCTATCATCCAGCCTTCGGTATCCAGGTCGATCTGATCGAGTGCCCCCATGGATATGGCGCCGCCCACCAGGGTGTCCACAAAACCGTCAGAGCTGACGACGAAGGGCGGGATGTGGCCAGCGTTGGCGTAGTTCATCGAGTGGTTGGAGAGGTCTAGCATCCCACAGAAACAGGAGACCATCATACCGCCTCTGACGTTGTCGACGAGCTGGAGGTTAGTCTCCCTGAGAGCTTTTGCCGGATCGCCGAACTTGCGGAGAGCTGCCCTGATGAGGCTTCTGGTGAGGGCCGCCACCAAGGCGGCGGATAGACCTCTCCCCGATACCTCGGCCATCACAACGACCGCCTTCGACCCTTCCATCTCCAATAAATCGTAGAAGTGACAGCATCCACCGCCCTCCGCGATGGAGAGCCTGGCCACCTCATACCCCTCCACCTGGGACGCCCTCTCCGGCTGAAGGAACCGCTCGACATCCTGGCGGACCTCCCTCTCCTTCTCCGACCAGCCCGCATCAAAGGACCTCTTCTCCGCGATGGCGATCATATCTCTCATATCATAGGTCATCCGATCGAAGGCCTCTGCGAGGTCTCTCATCTTCCCCGAGCCGTCTCCTCCGATCCTCGAATTGAAGTCTCCTCTGCCGACCCTCTCAAGCCCCCCGGCTACGGCATTTACGATCGGTCCGACGGCGCTCCTGCCAGCCCTGAATCCCACCAGCCCCGCCAGGAGGGCGATGATGGCCGCCGCCACCGCCAGAGGCAGGGTCGGCGCGATCCCGGCAGCATCTCCCTCGCCGTCGATGGGAACTGCGGCGGCGATCATCCTCTCTCGGCGGCTCTCTTGGAAGGCCTCTCCTGTCTCCAGGGCCAGGATCTCGGAGTGGCCTCCGATCCGACCGAAGAGCTCGTCGTACTGGGAAGCCTTGGCAAAAGCCAGCTCCCGGTCGCCGGAGGCGAGACCGAGGGACCAGCCGACGGCGGGGATGGGGACGTAGGATATCCTGACGCTCCCCTTCCCCAGACGGAGGAAGGCGGAGCCACCTTCTCCCCGGACCATGGCCTCAGCCAACCCGGCTAGCTGAGGATTTTTTGAGTCCAGAAGGCTTCCAGGGGCCAGGATCTCCTCCCAGAGAAAACCATCGGGCTCCTGGGGGCGCATCACCACCACCCCCTGGCCGTCCAGGATGAAGGGATAACCGGAGGATATGTTGGTTAGGTCTGATTCCATCTTCGCTAGGGATACGTCCATCCCCACCACACCCATCAGGTTCCCCTCCACCGATATGGGTGTCGCGCAGGTTATGGCCAGCATCCCGGAGCTCTGGTCCAGGTAGGGCCTCGTCCAGATCGTATCCTCCCTTCTCATCGCCTCCAGGTACCACGGCCGTTCACGGTAGTCGAAGGGGGCGATCAGCCGGAGGTCTTCTGTGATGTCGGGCCATAAGACTAAAACCCCATCGGAGGTTCCGATATAACCCAGATCGACGACCTCCTCTTCCTGGACTATAATCCTCAAGATCCTGGCGGGCCCGAGCAACGATCGGAGGGTCTCTTCGCCCCCTTCGGAGACGTTCTCCCACCCAAAGGGGGCTATCCAGATCCCTGCCACCTGGGCCTCCGCCAGACCCTCCAGGCCATTGCCTCCGTTTTCACCCGATACGGCGTCTTTATCCCCCGCCGCCTCCTGGATGGAGACGGCACCGACGGAGCCCAGGAGGAGCGTCGCCAGAAAAGCCAGCAACGCTAACCTGGAGCCCAGCCCTTTGTAAGATGGAATATTGGCCATTTTTCTTGGATATCCAGTTGGCCCGGCTCCCCATGGAACCGCGGCCGAGTCGATGGTCGAGTTCTTCCCCACTTTCCCGCGGCGCATCTGGTGCCTTTCGGCCTGACCGCCTGGGAGGTGTTGGTCTTCAAAGGCTGTGACTACTCCCCGCCCTGAAGGGTGGGGCTTCTAGCTTTTGGCAGAGACTGTAGCCCCAGTCTCAGAATGTTTATCGCCGCATTCTCGTCACGGTCCATGACCAGCCCGCATTGAGGACATTCATGGACCCGATCCGATAGCAACTTCGGCACTTTAAGACCGCACCTGGAACATAGCTGACTTGTGTTCCGAGGATCTACTAGAACCACCATCGAACCGGCGCTCTCAGCCTTGTACGATGTGGTTATCACTAGCATCCTCCAGGCAGCGTCTGATATGCTCTTAGCCAGGCAGTGGTTCTTAAGCATGTTCGTGATACTCAGATCCTCGAAAGCAATCAGCCCGAACCTTTCGACCAGGTTGTGACTGACCTGATGAGCAAAATCGTATCTGCGGTTGGCTATCCGCTCATGGGTCCGCGAGACGACTTTGAGAGCTTTCCTCCTCTCAGGAGTTTCCTTCTCATATTTGGATAGTCGTCTTTGAGCTTTGGCCAACGCCTTCTCCTCAGATCTAAAGAACCGGGGGTTATCGATCTTCTCTCCGTTGGATAGCGTAGCGAAACTCTCCAGCCCCACATCGATGCCCGCCATCAACCCATCTTTCCAGGGAGGCTTCGGAGGATCGTCGATCTCCACTGAGAAGCAGGCAAACCATTTTCCGGTCGAAGATCTCCGAACGGTTAACCTCTTGATCTTGCCTTCGATGGGTCGATGGAGCTTGATCTTGATATCTCCGATCTTGGAGAGGCACAGCTTCCCGAAAGACAGTTTGAATCCCAGCTGTGGATAGGTGAACGAATCGTACCATCCTTTCCCCTTGAACCTGGGATACCCTGGGGTCTCTCCTGCTTTGACCCTCCGGAAGAACGCTTTGAAGGCCAGATCTACCCGTTCTTGGACGTTCTGGAGGGTCTGAGAGAATACCTCCTTTTAGTTCTGGTTTGTTTTTCTTCCACTCTGGCAGCAAGTTGTGAGTCTCATACTTAGATATGGATTTGCCTTCTTGTTCGAAAGAGTTTTTTCGATATGCCAAAGTCTCGTTATAGGTCCATCTACACAGCTCCAAGGTCTGTTCCATCTTAGACCGCTGTGCTTTTGTCGGATAGATCCTATATTTGAAGGCTTTAAGCATTATACTCACTTATGCTGTTATGGTATTTAAAGATTCATAGCTTAAGGCGGGGTACGATTCATTCCCGGCCTAAAGACCGGGGTTTTCTCTACCCCTGCACCCCGCTTCTATAAGAAGGCTCTCGAAGGGTCGATACGCCCTCGGACCCGTCCCCCCCATTTCGGCGGAGGCGACGGCCCTTCTGCTCGGAAACTACTTATTAGTAAGGGGTCTGACTAGGTCCCGTGGACGGCTCATACGACTTTCTGGCGGAATTGAGGCGGCTATTGGGGGTCTACAGGCTCTTTGAGCGGTCTATGTCTCTGCTCAACGGCGGGATAATCGCAGTCCTCTTCTACATAGCCGCACTTTTTTTGGGGATCCCCGCCTTCTTCAGGTTTTACTGGCAGGACTCATCCTTTGCTTGGGCTCCTGCGGCGGTCTCCCTAATCCTGGGGCTATTGGGAGCAAAGCTCCTCGCTCGATGGTCGGACTACGACCTCTTCGCCCATCTGGAGGGGAGCCTCTCGGAGAAGACCAAAGCCGCCTACGACAACCGCCACTCCGACTCGGTGGTGATGCAGAGCCTCGCCGCAGACGTCAAGGGGAGACTCTCGAAGGTCGGGGCCAAAGATCTTATAAACAACCGGCGGCTGAACTTCGGCGATAGAAGCTTCCCGACCTTCCAGGCGAAGGCCGGGGCCCTCGTCCTCCTCATCGCCTTCACCGCGATCTTCAGCCAGAGCCAGGCAGGAGATGAGATCACGCCCCACCCCTTCAAACCTCTCGCCGACCTCAGGGACCGGGCGGCAGGCCTCTTCGGGGAAGAGGAGATCCCGGAGGGAGGACGGACGGGGACGGGGATCTCCGGAGAGATCTACGGCAAGCCGTCTCTGGCGGTCCTGGAGGAGGTGAACCTGGAGCTGATCTTATACCCTGGGTCAGCGGCGGGGTTCAGGTCCAGGCAGACGGATCCCATGGACCGGCTCTTCACCGTCTCCGAGCCCGGAGAGGGGGTGGCGGTGGCCACCGAGCTGTACATCGAGAGCCTCCCACCCCAGCACCGAGAGATCATCAAGAGATATTTCGAGAACCTGGCGACGATCTGATTAATCCGTGGGGATGACGGAGAAAAAAAGAGCTGTAGATCTCACCGAGGAGAGACAGATGAGAGAAGATCTGATCAACATTTATAAGGAGGCCCCGGCCATCTTCGAGACGATCAGGGGCGAGATCGGCAAAGTGGTGGTGGGGCAGAAGTCGGTGGTGGAACAGATTCTGGTGGGGATCCTCGCAGGGGGGCACATCCTCCTGGAGAGCAACCCCGGCCTCGGAAAGACCCTCCTCGTCAAGACGATAGCCAACACCACCGGCCTTGACTTCAGCAGGATCCAGTGCACTCCGGACCTGATGCCCGCGGATATAACGGGGACGACCCTCATCGAGGAGGTGGAGGGGAGCAAGGTCTTCAGGTTCGAGGAAGGTCCGATCTTCGCCAACATCGTCCTCGCAGACGAGATAAACAGGGCCTCCCCCAGGACCCAGAGCGCCATGCTGGAGGCGATGCAGGAGAAGCAGGTCACCGTAGGAAAGAACACATACAAGCTCGAAGAGCCCTTCTTCGTCCTCGCCACCCAAAACCCCATCGAGATGGAGGGAACCTTCCCCCTTCCTGAGGCCCAGCTCGACCGGTTCCTCCTGAAGGTCTTCATCGACTACCCGACCACCGAGGAGGAGAGGGAGATCATGGAGAGATACACCGGCCACGCCGAGCCGCGGGTGGAGAGGGTGATAACCCGAAGGGAGCTACTATCCCTCCAGCAGCTCACTAGGGACGTTCCCATCTCCGACGACCTCAAGACGGCGGCGATAAAGGCCGTCGTCTCCACCAGGAGCTGGGAGGGGGTCGAGTACGGCGCAAGCCCCCGGGCGTCGATAGGCCTCATCCTCGCCTCCAAGGCCCGGGCGCTCCTCAGGGGCAGAGACTACGTCGATAGAGATGATCTGGTGGCCATGGCATATCCGATCCTCAGGCACAGGATAATCCTCTCCTTCGACTCTGAGAGGAGGGGCGTCACCTGCGACCAGGTCATATCCGATCTGCTGAAGTCGATCTGAGGCCAGAGGATGGATACCGAGTTTCTCGCAGAGCTGGAGAGGTTCACCCTCCTCGTGCGAAAGAGGGTATCGACCTCCTTCACCGGGGCCAGAAGGTCGGTGAAGGTGGGGCGGGGGATAAGCCCCGTCGGCTACCGGGAGTACCGGAAGGGGGACGATTTCAAGTTCGTCGACTGGAAGGTCTACGGCAGGACTGAGAAGCTATACGTCCGGGAGCACGAGGAGGAGAGGAGCCTCGCCGTCCACCTCCTTCTCGACGCCAGCTCCAGCATGTCATTTGGGGAGAAGTTCGCCTTCGGCGCTAAGGTCGCGGTGGGGTTTGCGTACATGGCGATAAAGGAGAACGAGAAGTTCTCCATATCCAAGTTCGCAGAGATGTTGGAGCCGGGGGAGACGAAGGGGGGGAGGAGGAACCTCTTTCTATCCATGGAGGAGCTGGACAGGACCGCACCTTCGGGGGGAACGAACTTTCGCAGGATGGTAGAGCAGTTCGACCTCTCGATCAGGTCGACGAGCCTGGTGGTGGTCGTCTCCGACTTCCTCGACGACGTCGAGGGGGTCGTCGCCGGGATCTACAAGCTATCGGCCCATGACCTGATCCTGATCCAGATCCTGGACCCTGCAGAGGCAGCCCTCGACTTCGAGGGGGATCTGCGGTTCATCGACATGGAGTCGAAGGAGGCGGTGATGACGAGGGTGACGCCATCGGTGAGAGAGGAGTACGCCGCGAAGATGGAGGAGCACGACCGTCGGATCCGGGAGGCGTGCGACGCCGTCGGAGCCGACTTCTTCAGCTACACCACCGATAAGCCCATATTCGAGGTATTCAGCGACGTCCACAGGCGGGCTAAGGTCTGGAGGGCGTAATTGATGAAGCTCGGATACGGCGCAGGCTCCATAGATCTCGAGGTCGAAGGAGACGAGATCTACGATCTCCTCCTCCCAAAGGAGATCCCTGGCGTCCCCGACGAGACTGCGGAGATGGAGGGGGCCCTCGACGAGCCGTTGGGCCCGTCCCTCGAGGATTTTGCCGGGGCGAAGAGGGCGGTCATCTTGGCGAGCGACATAACGAGGCCTGCCCCCACCTCCAGGATGATCCCGCCCCTGGTCAGAAGGCTCGAAGAGATGGGAGTATCCGATCTGCTGGTAGTCTTCGGCCTGGGGACCCACAGGAAGATGACCGCCCAGGAGATGGATCGGCTCCTGGGCGGATGCGCCTCCATCCCCCACATCCAGCACGAGATCGACGGGTGCGTCCCCCTGGGCGAGACGGGGCGGGGAACGCCGGTGGAGATCCTGGAGGCTGTCGCCTCATGCGACCTCAAGATCGGGACCGGGAATATCGAGTACCACTACTACGCCGGCTACAGCGGCGGCGCCAAGGCGCTCCTCCCCGGAGTCAGCTCCGAGAGGTCGATAAACAAGAACCACGCCATGATGTCCGACCCTCGGGCGAAGTCGGGGCGCCTCGACGGCCCTGTCCGCCTGGACATGGAGGAGGCGGCAAAAATTGCAGGCCTCGACCTCGTCCTCAACGTCGTCCTCAACAGCAATAAGCAGGTCGTCCGAGCAGTCGCCGGCGACTTAGTCAAGGCCCACCGCGCGGGGGCCAAAGTCGTCGACGAGATGTACCAGAGGGCCGTCAGCCCCGCCGAGATCGTCGTCGCCTGCGCAGGGGGCAGGCCCAAGGACATCAACCTCTTCCAGGCCCAGAAGGCGATGGAGAACGCGAGGGACGCGGTCCTCCCCGGAGGCTCCCTCATCCTCGTCGCTGAGTGCGCCGAGGGGCTAGGCCATCCGGTCTTTGAGCGGTGGGCGAGGGAAGCGAAGTGTGCCGAGGACTGCGTCGAGCGGTTCGGGAGGGAGTACGAGTTCGGGGGGCACAAGGCCGCCCTGATCGCGCGAGAGTCCCTGGAAAAAGACCTCATCCTCGTCTCCTCTCTGGCGCCAGCCCTGGCGGATCTCTGCTTCTTCCGGCATGCAAATAGCCTCGACGAGGCCCTCGCCATGGCCCGGGAGAGGCAGGGAAAAGACGCCAGGACTATCGTGATGCCCTTCGGGGATCTGACCCTGGCGACGCGAGGATAGAGCTATCGACTAGAGGGAAAAATTTTCCTTGGGATTATCTCTACCTTCGAGCCGCTCCTCCAGCTCCGCGAGCTGCACCTCCAGCCTCCGCTGGCCGATGGCATTTGTGAGATCACCCCGGGTCCGATCCAGGAGGGAGCGGGCGACGTCCCCCTTCCGCCGCATCCCCTTGGTGACGGCGTCGGGATAGTCGAAAGACATCAACAGGTGGTAGATCTCCTCCATCGCCGCGAGGTGGACCTCCCCCTCCTGGGGCCTGCCGAGGCGGATCAGGTCGAGGATGTGCCTCCTCAGCTCCCCGACGGCATCGCCGAGACCGGCCAGGTAGCTGGTCATCTCGACCCCCACCTCCTGAGGATGGGGGATCCTCTCCTCAGTGATGAGAGAGAATACGATCCTCGCCTCGGCGTACTCCTGCTCCGCTCCGTCGACGAGGCCGGAGTAGCGGACGTCGGGATGCTCTTTTAGGATGTCCAGGATCGCGGCGAGAGAAATCCTCGCCTCCCCGGCGAGGTCGAGGGCACGGTCCAGCTCCCCCCGGTGGATCGATCTGATGGCGGCGCCGGACCGTCGGACGACAGCCCTCGTCAGGGCGAGGGCCTCCTCCCGGGCGCGGTCCTTCGCCTCGAAGGTGACGGATATCTCCTCTGCCAGCTCGTCGATGGACGTCATCGAGATCCCTCCAGGAAGGCCTTCAGGTTCCTCATGGACTGGGCGCCCTGGACTAGGGTCCGCGCCTCGGTTACGAACCTGCCTTCGTACCCTTCGAGGGCTTCGGCCACCTTCCGCCAGTTGACGTTGCCGCCCTTGACGGGGAGGTGCTCGTCTCTAGCCCCCTTGTTGTCGTGGATGTGGACGTGGATCATCTCATCTCTCAGGGCGAAGAACTCCTCGACGTTCCCATTGGTGTTGGCGTGGCCGACGTCGAAGACGAACCCCAGGTTATCTCTGCCGACGTTCTCGATCATCCCTTTGATCTCCTCGGGGGTCCTCCCCAGCATCGACTCGATGCTCAGCATATTCTCGACGGCGATCCTCATGCCGAATTCAGCGGCATGGTCGCATATGATGGAGAGGCCCAGGATGTTCTGCTCCCAGGCGCGGTCCGGCATCTGTTTTCCCAGGGGAGATAGGTAGCCGGGATGGACGACGGCTAGGCCGCAGAACTCGGAGGCGAGGCTGATGCACTCCTTCATCTGCCGGAGGGTCTCCTCCCAGATCGGCTGGTTCATGCTGGCGAGGTTGAGGTCGGAGTAGGGGAGGTGGACGGTGATGACGAGGTCGGTCGTCTCTACGATCTCCTTGGCCAGGGGGAGGGTATCGGCCGAGAGCCTCTGCCTGCCTTCGTTGACGATCTCCCAGCCGGAATAACCGAGCTCTTCCAGCTGATACGCCCAATCGAAGGGCCGATCGACGAGGGCGCTGGACGAGAAGCTAAACATGATCCTCCAGGTCGATCTCCTTTATGGGCCTTCCGTCAACGGTCTGGGGGGCGAGCCAGTCGACGAGGAGCTGCGGCCCCCGGATCTCGACGTGGATCGAGCCGAGGGGCTCCTCTTCGGGGGGGAAGCTTATCCTTCCGGCGGAGGCGGCCTGCTTGCTCAGCCTGAACTGGAAGGCTTCACCGACCCTTCCGCGGAGGATCACAGCCCTGGCTGTGTCCAGGATCCTCTCCTCCCTCAGAAGGCGGTGAAAGGTCGAGAGCGCGTCTATCCCCCCCCGCCCCTCTATCCTCTCATCGGTCCCTTCCAGGACTATTCCAGCAAAGAGCTTCTCGATGGCTCTTGCCACCTTTTCGGGGCTTTCGGAGGGCATCACCACCGCGGTCACTGATAGCTCCATCATAACTCGCCTCATACGCTGCTCGTCTTGAACCGCAGGATAGCGGCGATACCACCGAAGGCCCGATAGAGCTGGGCCCCCTCCTCGAACTCGGTGGATATGATCTTGACGTCGCTTCCGCTCTCCTCCGCCATCCGTGAGATGTCGGCTATGATGTCCACCTCTTCGGAGATCTCAAGCTGTGACCCGCACTTTGGACAGTTTTCGGGGGGCGGGCTGGTGGGCGACCTCGTCACATCCTCGGAAAAGTCGCATCCAGGGTTGGCGCACCCTATCTTGGCCCTGGTCTTCCGGAGGTCCTCGGAGAGGAGGAGGGTGTCCACCGCCCCCATGATCAGGTTCTCCCGAACCTCCTTCTCCCCGTAAGAGGCGAGCCCCTTGTCGCTGACCAGCTCCTTCATGAACCTCCTCATGAGGAGCTTCTCCTGGGTCAGCTCCAGGTCCAGGAGCCTCTCCTGGGCTGCATCCACCAGCTCGTAGAGCCCCGACTCGTCGGTGTAGGTGACGTCGAGGGCCTCCAGCACCTTCTGCTGGAGCTCGTGGTGGAGAAACTCGCCGTCTACGAACTCCTCCTTCGTCGGAGACGGCCCTCCGATGAGGATCCCCTCCAGGTCGTTTCTGTCGATGGGGAGGAACGCCTCGGTGGCGCTATCTCCGATCCTTTTATAGAAGTCGTGGATCGCGATCAACCTCAGCTGCTGAAACCTCCGGCTGCTCTGGCCTCCCTTCCTCTGCTTTCCCGGGACCGAGGAGGTGAGATGCTTCAATGCCTCCACCTGCTTTCCCTTCAAAACCCCGATCGTCGCCTCCCTCCTGTCGAGGACGATCAGGCCGAAGGTCTTCTTATCGGCGAGCATATCCTCCAGGGGGGTGAGGAGGAAGGAGGAGTCGCAGTGGTATCTGTAGGTGACTATCGGCTCCGGAGGCTCCAGGGCCCTGCTATACATGTCGGTCTTGTTCCCGCCGACGTCGACGGCCCCCACGAAGATGACGACGCCGTTGGCGGGAGGCTTCGGGATGAGCCGCAGCCTCGCCATCACCGACTCGAGGGCGCTCTGGACGTTGGTGCGGGTGAGCTTCGACTTGATGTTGGAGGCCTGGCCGTGCTCGTCCCGGAGCTGAGATGTGACGTCCGAGATCTGCTTGTCGGGAGGTATGTAGAGGGAGATCAGCTCCGTGCCTCTGCCGCTCTTGCTCCTCAGGTCTTCCAGCAGCCGTTTGAACTCGTACTTCTCTTGGGCGGTAAATTCCATCTGATATCTCCTCAAAAGGGCCCGCGTTGGGGAGGCGTCATCGATATGCAGCCGCCGTCGCATGGCGGCCGTTTCAAAACCAAGAGGTGTACGCCCCATATGTAGGTTTCGCCATAGAGGGGCTGCGTATGAACCCCAAACCCTCTAATTCTCGCAAACGGCCAGGAGAAGCCCTTTAACCTCGGAATATCCTCTAACGAACATGGAAAGGAAGATCGCGGTGATGGGGGGGACTGGGATTGAGATCGAAGGCGAAGCCCTATCCATCGATACGCACTACGGGATGGTGACGCCGAGGCTCACGAGACTGGGAGGTGTTGACGTCCTCTTCATCCCTCGCCACGGAGAGGGCCATCTGCCCCCCCACCGGGTGAACTATAGAGCCCTCCTCATGGCCGCGAAGATGTGGGGCGCATCCCGGGTGATATCCACCAACACCGTGGGGACGATGTCGTGGCACCCCGTCGGAAGCTTCGTTCTGCCCAGAGACTTCGTGGAGTTCACCGGGTCGCGCCCCTCCACCTTCTTCGAGGAGGAGGCGGTTCACGTCGATCTTACCGTCCCCTACTGCCCAGAGGTGATAAGTGCCATCGAAGCGGGCGCCAAGGCTGCAGGAGCTGAAGTCTACGAGGGGATCTACGTCTGCACCGAGGGCCCCCACCTGGAGAGCCCCGCTCAGATCAGGATGCTCCGGCGGTTCGGCGACGTCGTAGGGATGACGGGGTACCCCGAGGTCGCCCTCGCCCGGGAGCTGGAGATCTGTTACGCCTCGATATGCACCGTCACTAACCCTGCCGCCGGAATGAGAAGAGACGCCATGTCCGCGGGGGAGATCACAGGCGAGATGGCGAAATCCGCGGATCTCTTGAGAGAGATCATAGAGGGCGCGGCGTCGAAGATGCCGGAGGAGAGGAGCTGCCGGTGCGGATCAGCCCTCGCGGAGGCGAGGCTCTGATCGGGGAGGGGGTCAAGGGGAAAAAGATAGAAAGGGAGGAGGGAGATCTCCGCCTCAGAGGACCGTCAAGGTGGTGCTAGCCTGGCCGGTCGCACCGGCGTCGTCGGTGACCGTCAGGACGACGACGTATCTGCCTCGGCTCATCTCAGAAGGCGGCTTCGAAAAAGACCTCTCGGTGGAGAGGGTCCCGTCCAGGGACGAAGACCACCGGTATGAATAGGGCTTCTTTCCGCCCGTCGCCTCCCCGACGAAGTTCACGCCCTCGCCACCGGAGAGGACTGAACCCGTAGCAGGAGCCGCAATCGACACCGCGATCTCAGAGAAGGATCCTTCCGCTGGGCCCTCCGAACCCACCTCGCCGTTATCCGAACAGCCAGCAGCAAAGCAGGCGAGAGTGCAGACGAATAGGGTGATCGCTCTTCTGTTCATGCTCCTCCTTCAGATCGTCGGTTCAGGTTCCCAGGATCTGATCTACCATCTCCCTCGCAGCTAGGGTCGCCGGAGAGTCGTCGGGAAGGTCGAAGACGGTCTTGCCCTGGTAGGCGATCTCTGTGAAGTTCGTGTCCTCGGGGATGGCGCCCAGGTATTTGAACCCCAGGCTTTTAGCTGTCTTTTCTACCTTCTCCAGCATATCGGGCCTCGTCTTGTTGGCGACGACGTAGTAGTTCCCGATCTGGGTCCCCACCTCTTCTGCCACGTCCTTTATCCGCTTTAGGGTGTCGAGGCTGACCTTGCTGGCGTCGGTGACTATGATGGCGTCGTGGATCTTCCCTGAGGTCTTCCTGGCTATGTGCTCCACCCCCGCCTCGCAGTCCATAAGGAGGTAGTTGTAGGTCTCTCCTTCGACGGTCTTCTCGAAGACCGCCTGGAGGAGGTCGTTGACGGCGCAGAAGCAGCCCGACCCCTCGCCCCTTCCCATGATGAGCATGTCGTAGCCTTCTTGCTCCCCCTCCATCAGGAGGGCGTCGAAGAGGTTCTGGAATATGTCAAGGCCGGTGAGCTCGGGGCTCTCTTCCCTCTGCCGCTTGTACTTCTGGAGCATGTTCGAGAGGGTCGGCGTCCCCTCCGCTCCCAGGAGGGCTGCAAGACACTCGTTGGCGTCGGCGTCTGCGGCCAGGATCCCCTCCTCCCCCCTCCGGATCAGCTCTCGGAGGATCAGAGCGGTGAGGGTCGTCTTGCCGGTGCCACCCTTCCCGAAGAATCCCAGGATCTTCATGAGGCTGCAGGCCTCGCCAGAATCTCCGTCTTTCTGATCTCAACCCTTCTCAGCGGATAGATCTCTTTCGCGTTCTTGTATATGTCGAGAGAGAGCCTGCCGAGGACGACCTCCTGGATGAACTGGTTGAGGTCGAGGGCTCCCGCCTTCTCCAGAATTATCGACGAGGCTATCTCTCTTATCGTCTTGACCTGAGTCGTCCTCGCCCTCTTAACGGTGAAGCAGCTCGGCTTCACCCTCACCCGGTAGCCGTCGCTGGTGGTGACGTCGATGATGGAGTCGATCCGGGAGGTCCTCCTCTTGACGAGGGACCTGACGTAATCGCTGGTCAGCTCGTGACCCACGAACATGGTGTACGCTGAGTCGCCGGCCACCTGGTCCACCTTGAACTTCAGCTTGGTGTTCTGTTTGGAGAAGTTGTTCGTCAGCTCCCCCAGGGTCGTCTCGATGACCCTTCCCATCAGCTTGCTCGGATCGCTGGCCAGAGTCTCCCCAACGGGAGACTTTCCGAACATATCGGGCCCTACGACCTTGTACCATTGCTTAGCCTTGACCTTCCTGCTGTCAGACTTTCTCTGTGACCTTCTCGCCAATAAACATCCTCCAGTAAGGGTAATCGCTTCAGATAGCTTCAGTGTAGACCGATGCTTACTGTATATAAAGAGATCGCCCCTCCCCCCGAAAATGGAGGGGAGGAGTTCGGCCGGATCAGCAGTCGAAGGGCCAGACGTATATGTATACGTAGTTGGACCAGTCGTTGCACTGGTAGACCAGGAGGTGCCATCCGGGAGTGCTGCTCTTAAACCAGGTCGGGTACCACCCTTCCTTCTTGTAGCCGAAGTTCTTCACCTCGGGAGCGCAGTAGTATCCCGACTTGCAGGGCGGCCACTCAAAGGACCAGTACATCCCCGGCCGGGTGATCTTGGACCAGAGCGGAAGCCATTGGTTCTGCTGAGTGCTGGCGACGGTGGTCAGCCTGTTCGGATAGGTCTGGACGTAGTACTCGTTGTACTTTGACGAAGACCTGGGTGTGTAGACGAGACCGAAATCGGATACTGTATCCGTCCCTGCGCTGTAGCCGGGAGGCGAGATGGGGCCCACCCCTGTGGAGGCGTGACCTGAGGTGCCGGAGGTGTAAACGCCGTGGCCAGTGGCCGCGGCGACGGGACCACAGTACCCCGTCGATCCTGTCGCGCAGCTGTCGTATCCGACGTCGCTATAATTAGGGGCTGGCAGCCGAAGGTCGGTGGGCATCAGCCCCTCGGATACGGGATCGGGGGGCGTAGGAGTCGCCATGCCGATCCCCGCAGGTTGGCTGCCGCCGCTCAGAGACGACGAAGACGGCTTCGTCTGGGGCGCCTCTATCTTCGGATGGCTCGTCGACCTTCCGTCAGCGATATATCCGGCCTTCACCGTTCCGTACGATCCAGATTCTGGAGAGACGTATATGTAGACGTAATTGCTGGCCTTGTCACAGTGGAAGCAGATTACGTGCCATCCCGGCTCGTCACCTTTAAACCAGCCCTTCAGGTAGTCGGGCCAGGTCCAGAAGTACCAGTTCACCGATGGCGTGAGCCTGTTCGGGTACCATTCGTAGACGAAGAAGTTGCCGGTGTAGGCGACCTTCGCCCATAGGGGAAGATAACCGCCGCTGCTGCAGCCTGCCACCGTCGTCACGCCGTCGCTAGTCTGGATGTAGAGCTTGTTCTGGGACGAGACCGAGCCTGGCCAGTACCACGAGCCCGAACCGGTCCCCGCATCCCCCGACATCCCGGCCAGGACGCTTCCCGGAGGCATGGCAGAGACGAAGGTCAGCCCACCATCGGGGGTGAAGCTGTACATCTCCGGGGTTTTGAAGTTAAGCTCCGTCGGCGAATACCCCTCCTCATAAGGCCCCCTGAGGCTGGGAGGCTCACCAAAGTAGGACTTAGAAGGATCGGTGGATACCGACCCCCCGGATTGTTCAACTGTCCCCACCGCGCCGAGGGCTATCGGCGCCAGCGCCAGAAGCGCTATCGCAATATAGACTGAGCATTTCATGCTACCCCCTCCAACTCCCTTCTTTCAGGTTCAAACTATAACCAAAGCATGTATTGTACTTATCTATTTAATATTTTTCGACTCGATGGGGCGAAGGGCGGACCCGACCCCCTGGAACCGAGCTCCAGAGGGCCAACGTAATGAAGACCTAAAGTCATCTCATTTGAGAAGGTCAGAAGAGGGGCGGCACAGCAATCTTAATTTAGGAGTATATCTAAAAAGAATGGCGAGGGATGGTCCAGCAGAGGCTTTTGCATCATATCCACCTCTGGAGATCTTGCCATATGCCACCGCCTTTCAAAGAAGAGATGGAGCTTATCGAGAAGGCAACAAAGGATTTTGAAGAGGGCAAGAGGAGGAACATCGCCGTCATCTCCGACCCCTTCTACGGCGAGTCGGAGCTATTGGAATGGGTTTGGGAAAGGGCCGGAGGCGGAGCCTTAAGGGTCAAAGCCGGGTCTTTGAAGGAGGACTTCGAGATCCTAGAGAGGTCCTCTGCGAAGATAGCGATTGTGGAGGAGGCCCATCGTCTTTACCTGCGGAAGATAGGCGGTTTTGATCTCATGGACCGCTTTATAAACTTCGTCTCCTCCTCCGAGAGGCTCTTCATCACCACATGGAACAGCTTCTCCTGGAAGTACCTCGACGAGGTCCTGGGGATCGGCCAGCATTTCCCCATGAAGATAGAGCTCCCCGGGATGGATGCTGGCAAGATCCGGGATATGCTCCTATCCGGCTATGAAGAAGGCGAGCTCACCTTCCTCGAGGAAGAGGAGGATGAGACAGAAGAGCCGAAGATCCTCAAACGTTCCAGCTTCAAGATAAGCCTCCTCGGCGAGAGGATCGAGATCCCCCGCCCTGAGGTGGACCTGAGTTCCATCAGGTCCCGCTTCCACAAGGGGGAGGAGAAGAGGCCGCCGATGGAGATATTCTTCGGAAAGCTCGCCCGGATCTCCGACGGAAACCCCGGGGTCGCCGAGCTTCTCTGGAAGGAGGCGCTGGACTATCCAGAGGTCAGAAACAGCCTCATAGATCTGCCGTCCATCGACCTAGACCTCGACGACTCCTTCGCCCTCAACGTAATACTCTCCATGGGGTCGGTGGATCTAGCAGCCCTCTCGGAGGTCTTGGAGCCGACGGGAACCTCCGCCGAGAGGGCCGCAGCCCTCCTGGAAGAGAGGGGGCTCGTCTTCATCGATGGAGAGGTCGTATCTTTGAGGGCCGAGGCGCTGAAGAGGACCGCAGAACACCTGAGAAGGGCGAGGCTGGTCTGGTAGCATGGCTGAGAACGCGACAGCTCCGCTCTCAGGTCCGGGAGGGGGGGCTATCCCGGATATCGGCATCGACTCGTCCACCATTATAAGCGCCCTTCTGTTGCTGGCCATCGCATACGTCGCCGTCAGAGTCGCGGTCTTCCTCCTTGGCTGGCTATCAGAGAGGGCGTACGAGCACCGGATCACCGTCAAGATGGCGATCCCCATCGCGAAGCTGGCAATATACGGCTTCGCCATATATCACATCCTCGGATCCGTCTTTCAGCTCTCCACAACCCAGCTCATCGCCTTCTCTGGACTTGCGGGCGCTGCCATAGGCTTCGGCCTGAAGGATCTGGTAGCCGAGGTGGTGGGAGGGGTCGTCATCGTCCTGGACAAGCCCTACCAGGTGGGGGATAAGGTGAGGATAGACGACCAATACGGCGAGGTGACGGACATCGGCCTGCGGGCGACGAGGCTCGTAACCCCCGACGACAACCTCGTCTCTGTCTCAAATCAGAGGGTCCTCAACCAGACCCTGGCCAACGCCAACGCCGGAAGCCAGGAGATGATGGTGGTGATCGACCTATTCATCGACTCGGCCTCCGATGCCTCAAGGGCTATGGAGATCCTGAGGGAGGCCACCGTAACCTCTCGGTACGTCTACATCTCCGAGAAGAGGCCGGTGACGATACTTCTGAAGGACTATCCCTTCTATCGCAGAGTGAGGTCCAAGGCCTACGTCTATGACCTGAGGGATGAGTTCCCGTTCGAGACAGACGTGACAAAGAGGGCCTGGGACTCCTTCGAGGCTGAGGGGATCGAGCCGCCGAAGGCGGGGATCGTGGATCTTGGAGGCGGGCCCGCTGCCGGCGGCGGATAGTTGAATCGAAACGAGGTGACAAGATATGGGAGTTTATAGAGAGGTGAGCCCGGGGGTATTCTCCGTCGGGGTCATCGACTGGGACCGCAGGCTCTTCGACGAGCTGATACCGCTGCCGGACGGGACGAGCTACAACGCCTACCTCGTCCGTGGAGGCGAGAAGAACGCCCTCATAGATTCCGCCGACCCGCCTTTTGGGAGGGCGCTCCTGGAGAACCTGGAGAGGCTCGGGATCGATCGGCTCGATTACGTGGTGGCTCACCACGCCGAGCAGGACCACTCCGGCTCGATCCCGGCGGTCCTCGAACGGTTCCCTGAGGCAAAGGTCGTCTGCACCCCCCGGTGTCGGGAGCTGCTGGAGGAGCACCTCAAGATCTCGGCCGAGAAGTTTGAGACCGTCGAGGACAGAGCGACTTTATCCCTCGGCGGCAAGACCCTGGAGTTCCTCTACACCCCCTGGGTCCACTGGCCTGAGACGATGGTCACATACCTCAAAGAGGATGAGATCCTCTTCTCCTGCGACTTCTTCGGCTCCCACTTCGCCACCAGCGACCTCTTCGCCGATCCGAAGATCATCTATGAGCCTGCCAAGAGGTACTACGCCGAGATCATGATGCCCTTCCGGGCGATCATCAGAAAGAACCTCGAGGTCGTCGATCCGCTATCAATAAAGATGATAGCCCCAAGCCACGGCCCCCTCCACGCCGACCCCTCCTTCATCGTCGAAGCGTACCGGGACTGGGCCAGCGAAGACGTCAAAAACGAGGTGGTGATCCCCTTCGTCTCGATGCACGGGAGCACGCGGCTGATGGTCGATTACCTGACCGACGGACTCATCGCCCGGGGGATCGGGGTGAAAAGGTTCGACATCGCCGTATCAGACGTCGGTAAGATGGCCGAGGCCCTCGTCGATGCCGCGACCCTCGTCGTTGCGACCTGCACCGTCCTCGGGGGGCCCCACCCCAACGCCGCTCACGTCGCCTTCCTCGCCAACGCCCTGCGGCCGAAGACGAGGTTCGCCTCCATCATCGGCTCCTACGGCTGGGGCGGCAAGACGGTGAAGGCGATCCAGGAGGCGATCCCCCTCCTTAAGGTCGAGGTGATGGAGCCGGTCCTCGCCAAAGGGCTTCCCGGAGAGGAGGACTACCAGGCCCTCGACCAGCTCGCCGACGAGATCCTGAAGAGGCACCAGGAGCTGGGAATCGCCTGAAGGAGGAAAGAAACCGAACGATGACGAAGGTCCTGATCATCGGGGCGGGGGCGATCGGCTCCTTCTTCGGCTACCTCCTCTCGGAGCCGGAGGCGGAGGGCGGGGATATAGAGGAGGCGAGAGAGGAGGGGTTGGAGAAAGATCAGGAAGGCGCGACCCCCGTCGTCGAGGAGGTCGCCCTCCTGGGAAGGCCCGGCCACATCGAGAGGATAAAAGAGCGGGGCCTCGAAGTCTCCCTCGCCGGAGGGGAAAGCCCCCTCTCGATCCGGTTCAGGTACGCCTTCGCCGACCCGGGGGAGCTTGCGAGGTCGGAGTTCGCCCCCGAGGTCGTCATCGTCACCGTCAAGACCCATTCTCTCGCCGCGATCGCAGGAGAGATCAAGGGATCCGGCCTCCTGGTGGGGAAGCTCTCGGACGCCCGGTTCATCCTCCTGATGAACGGGATGGGAAAACGGGAGAGGTTCGACCTCCCCGATAATCCAGTCTACGAAGCCATCACCTCCGTCGGCGTCGTCTTCGCCGGGGACGGGAAGATCGAGCTGAAGGGGCGGGGAAAGACCGTCTTCGAGGAGGGGATCGGCGAGGATCTGGAGCGGTTCATCGGAGCCCGGCTCGCTGAAAAGGGCTTTCTCGCGGAGTTCGCGGCGGACTTCCGGCGCCAGCAGTGGATGAAGCTCTTCGCCAACGCCGTCATAAACCCCATCACCGCCCTGACCCGGGAGAAGAACGGGATCGTCCTCTCGCCCCATCTCGCCCCGGTCGTCGAGAGGATCGTCGGGGAGTGCGTCGCCGTCGCGAGGGCCGAGGGGCAGAGGTTCGATGAGCTCGCAGTCCTGGAGTTCGTCCGCAAAGTCGCCGAGAGCACGGCCGCCAACACCTCCAGCATGCTCCAGGACGTCCTCCGGAGAAGGGAGACGGAGGTCGACGCGATAAACGGGTACGTTATCGAGATAGCGAGGAGGCACGGGATTGAGGCGCCGGGGAACGAGATGGTATGGGGGATGGTGAAGGCGATGGAGAAGGGAGGGCGACAGGGTCTGACCTGTCGCGAGCGGTGAACTTCAAAGGTTTTTAGTGCCCCTTTGCCATGGTCGAGGAATCCGAGGAGATGTCCCTGGAAGAGGTCTTGAAAGAGATCCGTGAGCGGCTACAATAATAGCGCATAACAACAGCTTCGCCGCGCCGCTCACAGCTTTCTGACAAAGGCGCTTAACCCCAAGTGGTTTTATCGACCTTCATCCCACTCACCACGACTTCCTTCAGCCCCCTCCTCTGAAGTCTCCTCCTCAACCTTCTCCTCCTCAACCTTCTCCTTCTCCTCACCCCTCCTCGCTCCGCCAGCCCTCGCCCGGAGAGCCTCCTCATAGGCGAGGATCGAGCGCTCCAGGTTCCCCTCCCGGTCCTCCAGCTTCGAGAGGCTCCGGTAGGCTACGCCCAGGTTGTTCTGGATCTCGGCGTACTTTGCCGGAGCTTCCTTCAGGGTCCTGATGGCCAGGGCCTCTTCGAAGGCGCCAATCGCCCGCTTCAGATTGGCACCATCCTCCGGCCCCTTCGCCGGGGCCGATAGGATGACGAGAGCTCTTCCCAGAAGGGTCTTCGTCTCGGCGTACTCTTCCGGATGCGCTTTTCGGATCCTGACGCAGAGCGCCTCCTCGTATGCCTCGATCGCCTTCTTAAGCCCCTCCCGGTCCGACGACAGGATCTCGGCCCTGCTCACCTGGGGCTCCGACCCCAGGACGAGGGCCTGGCCCAGGAGGGTCTGGGTCTCGGCCCTCTCCAAGGGGTGGGAGTCGAGAGTCCTGACCTCCAGGGCGGCCTTGAGGTTTATGACCGCCTTCTCCAGGTGCGCCTCCCTCATCTCACCTTCTTCCAGCTCTGCGAGGGCCATCCAGGCGCGTCCCAGGCTGGTCTGGGTCTCGGCGCGGTCCTCGGGATGCGCCTCTGCCGTCCTGAACTGGAGGGCCGCCTCGTAGGCGTCGATAGCCTTTCTGAGGTCTTCGGCGGCTTCGGGTCCTTCGATCTTCGAGAGGAGGAGGTACGCATCGCCGATGTTGTTCTCGGTCTGGGCCTCCTCCTGCCCCCTCCCCTCGGCGGCGTAGATCTTGAGGGCCGCCTCGAAGGCGGATATCGCCCGCTTGAGGTTTTGGACCTTCTCTTCCCCTTCCCTTCCGGAGAGGACGGCCTCGCCGCCCGCCGTCCCGACGGTCTCGGAGAGGCGGATTAGGGAGATTCCCAGCCCGTTCTGGGCCCGGGCGTGCTCGATGGGGTGGCGCTGGGGCTTGAAGAGGCTGATCGCATCCTCGAAGGCGGAGACCGCCATTTGCAGGTTCTTCTCCCTCGCCCCCTCGAAGGACGAGCCGTAGCGAGAGAGCCCCTGTCTGAACCGAATCTCTCCTCTTACGGCCGGCTCAAGCCTCGGGACGTCCGTCAGGATCTGGTCGTAGATGGATAGGGCCTTGTCCACATCACCCGCCCCGGCGAAGTCATCGGCGCTCTTGGCGAGGAGGAGGAGGACGTTCCTGTAGGTCTTCCTCGTCCGGTACTCGCTCGCAATCCACGCAAGAGCCGCTCCGGCAGCCGCGCCGACCGGCCCCGCTATCCAGGGGCTGCTCATCTCGATGGCCATATTACCCTCTCTTTCTCTTTGTCATGAAATCTGAAGCTTGAAATTTAAAAGCAGGCGCATTATCTGTATCCGGATGGATTTAACGCTCCTGGTTATCTCGTCAGGGTTAGCTCTCCAATTTGATATAAAGGTGGTTATCCGGCGGATACGGCCCCATAAAAGAGCTCCCTCATATGAGATCATGAAGGGCCTATCATACAAGGGAGCGCAAAAGCTCAAAGGCCCCCGTCATCTCCAGGCCGATGTAGACCATGACGAGGGTGAATGCCGCCCTCAAGCGGTCGGCCGGGAGGCGGTGGGCGGCCCTCACCCCGACCCGGGCCATGGGAATTGAGGCGCCGGCGAGGAGAGCCGCCTGGAGGAGGTTGACGTACCCGAGGCTGTAGGGGGGGAGGCCTGGGACGGCAAGGCCGTTGTAGACGTAGGAGAGGACGCCTCCAGAAGACGTCAGTATGATGGCGGCGGAGGAGGTTCCTACAGCCCTATGAATCCCAAAACCCAAGGCCATCGAGAGGATCGGGACCATGATCAGCCCGCCCCCGATCCCCACGAGGCCGGATACAAAGCCGAGGGGCAGCCCCAAAAGGAGGTAGAAGCTGTTGCTCCTCGGAGCTTTGCCGCCCTTCGCGCCTTCTGCGGCCTTGATATCGGGGGCAGTCGCCATCCTCAGGGCTGCGGCGATGACCACCAGGCCGAAGCCGATCCGTAGGAGTTCACCTGGGGCTTTTGCAGCCACGGCTCCGCCTACGAAGGCGCCGACGAATCCGGCGATGCCCAGGAGGAGGGCAGCCCGAAGGACGACGGCACCCCTCCGATGGTGGCCCAGGGCGGCGTTTACGGCGGTGGGGAGGGCCACGGCGAGGGCGGTCCCAAAGGAGATCCGGATCGCCAGGGTCGGCTCGACCCCCGAAGAGGTGAGGGCCCAGAGCTGGACCGGGACCATGATGAAGCAGCCTCCGACCCCCAGCATCCCGGAGGCAAGGCCTGCGGCGACCCCCGTTATAACCAGGGCGAGGGCTAAGATCGGCTCCACGATAAGACGGATGTCGGATTGAGATAAATATATATCTCGCCCTATCTGCTATCCTTCCGTGAGACGATCAAGAGGGGTGCCGGAGCTCCTCGCCCCCGCCGGGTCCTGGGATGGACTCATCGCGGCGGTGGAGGCGGGGGCCGACGCCGTCTACCTGGCAGGAAAGAAGTTTGGGGCGAGGAAGGGGGCGCAGAACTTCGATGATCAGGAGCTGGAGAGGGCCATCGACCTCGCCCACATGAGGGGGGTGAAAGTCTACGTCGCCGTCAACACCCTCATCCCCGAGGCCGAGGTGGAAGATCTCGGAGAGCGGCTCCTTTGGCTCTACGAGGCAGGGGCCGACGCCGTCCTCGTCCAGGACCTGGGGGTCCTCCGCCTCGCAAGAGATCTCGTCCCCCGCCTGGAGCTTCACGCCTCCACCCAGATGACGATATCAAGCCTCGAAGGAGCGCTGTGGGCCGCCGAGATGGGGCTATCGCGAGCGGTCCTGGCAAGGGAGCTGACCCTCCCGGAGGTGGTGGAGATCGGGGAGAAGGCTCCCATCGGGGTAGAGGTCTTCGTCCACGGCGCCCTCTGCTACTCTTACTCCGGCCAGTGCCTCCTCTCCTCGGCGATCGGCGGAAGGAGCGGAAACCGGGGGCTCTGCGCCCAGCCCTGCCGAAAGCCCTACCGGCTCATGCACTCCCAAAAGAGGGACTCCTGGGGACGGCCTCTTGAGCTGGAGGAGGTACCTCTTCCCGCAAGGTACCTCCTATCTTCAAAGGACCTGGCCGTCTATCCCAGACTCGAAGAGGTGGCGAAAGCCCCCGTCGAGGCGCTGAAGATCGAGGGGAGGATGAGGTCCCCCGAGTACGTCAGGGCCGTCGTATCCATCTACAGGCGGGCTCTAGACGCCATATCCAGGTCGGAGTGGGCGCCGTCGGCGCGGGATTATCGAGACCTCGCCCTCGCCTTCAACCGGTCCTTCACCCCGGGCTGGATCGGCGGCGCCTCCCGGGGGGAGATCGTCAGCTCCGATCGGCCCGACAACCGGGGGGTCCGGATCGGCCACGTCGTCAGCTGGGACCAAAGGAGAAAGGCGGCGGCTGTGAGGATCGAGGGGGACCTCGTCCCGGAGCGGGGGGACGGCCTCGTCATCTCTTCGAGGGGTAAAGAGCAAGGGACGGTGGCGAGATCTCCCGTCTTTGTCGAAGACGGGCTCATCAGCCTCCCTTCCAGCGAGCCGGTGGAGAGGGGGGCTATTGTCTATCTCACCCGGAGGGCAGGGCTCGGCGGAGGCAGGGGCCCGGGGCAGGTCCAACCCATCCCCATCGATCTAAAGGTCCGATGGGAAGGAAGAAGGCCCGTCCTCCGGGGGAACATCTTCCTCCCGGATGGAAAGACTGCGACATCGATCCTGGAGGCCGACTTCTCGATGGAGCCGGCGAAGAAGAGGCCCCTTTCGGAGGAGGAGATCAAAGCCCAGCTCTCAAAGGCCGGAGGGACCCCCTTCTTCGTCAGGGATATCGAAATGGACTATCCCGGAGGCCTCTTCGCCCCCCTGGGAGAGGTCAACCGGCTACGGCGGGAGTTTCTGCAGGCCGCGGAGAGGGACATCAGGGCCTCCTTCAAGCCCTCCGAGGAGGTGGTGGGGTCGGCAAAGGCGAGGCTTGGGGCGTTCATAGAGGGGAGGAGAGGAGCGGAGCCGAGACATATCATGACCGGATCTAAGCCGTCGGTCTCGGTCTACGCCAACTCCCTTACGGCCGTCTCCGGGGGCTGCGAGGGGGGATGCCGCCGGGTCTACTTCGAGCCCGCAGTATCCATCGCCGGGGGGAGGAGGTGCGGGCCAGAAGAGACCGGAGCCGACGCCCTCCTGGAGCACCTCGCCGAGGCAAAGGAGATCTGCGATGGTGGCGGAGCCGACCTCGTCTGGAAGTGGCCCAGGATCGCAAGACGCCGCTATCTCGATCTTGCGCTCCCCCTTTTGAGGAGGGCGGAGGTGGATGAGGTGATGGTGGAGGGGGTGGGCCTCGCGGAGGCGGTCGCCGCCGTGGCACCGGAGATGAGGGTCTCTGGATCTTTTGGTCTGAACCTCTGGAACAGCTCCGCCGTAGAGGCGCTGTCGCCGAGGTTATGCAGGCTCGCCCTCTCTGCTGAGCTCTCGGCCCCAGAGGTGGAGGAGCTGGTCATCCGATCTCGATCAATCTCAAACCGGTCGGAACTGGAGGTCCTGGTCCAGGGGAACGTCGAGGCGATGGTAGCCGAGGACTGCCTCCTCTCCTCAGCCCTGGGGTGCGAGACGGCCGCCCCATACGGCGACGACTTCTGGGGGATCGAGGACGAGACCGGAAGGGTCTTTCCCCTCAGGAGGGACGGCGAATGCAGGACTCACATCTATAACGCCGTGGAGCTATCCCTGGTGGATCAGGCGCCGAGGCTCATTGATCTCGGCATATCATCTCTGGCCATCGACGGACGGGGCAGAACGGCGAAGTACGCCCGGAGGATGGCGGAGATCTACGGCGAGGCGGTGGAGGGGGGCGACCTCCAACGCCTCAAGGGAGAAGCGATGGCCATCTCCCTGGGGGGGGCGACCGGCGGAGCCTTCCTCCGGGGGAGGAGAGAATGACGGACCTATAGCTGCCGGGAAAAGGGCTTTAAGACCCGAAGGTTAAGGATCGACGATCATGGACCCATCCACCTCCAGGGGGAGGCACGAGGCGCTCCGCCCCGACTATCGGAGCGGGATCTGCTGCGTCTGCGGCCACCTCCTCTCAAACCACCTCAAGGAAGGGGACGGCTGGAGGTGCACCGAGCGGGGGCTCGACGGGAGGCGGTGCGAGTGCTTCCTGCGGCAGATCCTGACGGGTACGGAGCGGGAGAAGGAGTTCTACGACCTGGGATGGAGGATGAACGTCTCGGAGCGGGAGATCTACGAGTTCAAGAAGAAGTTTCGGGACTGCTACCGGAGATGGTAGCCCTTAAAAGACTCGAGATCAAAAGACGAAGATCAAAAGGGTATGATCCCGTCGTAGATCTCGGCCCCGAACTCCAGGGCCTCCTCCACCGAGACCGGGTCCTTCATCAAAAATACCCGCTCCTCCTTCGTCTCCAAGTATTCGACGGAGTTTTTCAGAACCGGAGCGTACTTGCTCCGCTTATCGAGGCTTACGACGTAGCCTGCCAGATCCTCGACGACGTGGATCTCGAAGCCCCGGGACTTCAGCTTCTCGAAGGCCTCATCCCTCTCGTGCTCGGTGAGAAACTCGAACCGGTACCTATCGCGGCTGTAATGGTCGGCCAGCTCCTTGAAAGTCTCCTTTTCTGCGAAGAAGTGCTTGAAGGCCCAGATCCTGCCAATCCTGAAGGCGGTGATCCTCATCCGCCGCTCCGTCAAGTCAAAGGTGCTCGGTTTCATAGTTAAAGCTGAGAGGGCGGCCGATAAAAAAGAGACGGTGGTGGACTGTGAGGAGATGCAGGCTATCGGCCCTCTGAAATTTGGACCCATGGGCTATTGTTCTCACCTAGCCATCGCCCTGCGCCGCAGATCTTCTGGCATCTTCTCGATGGCGTAGCGCAGAGCGGTCCGGGGCATCCGGACCTTGTTCTTCATGACGTAATCGAAGACCTCCTGCTGATGGCTTTTGGACGCCTCCTTCAGCATCCAGCCGTACCCCTTCTGGACGAGGTCGTCTGCGTCCAGGAGGAGGAGGTCGGATATCTCGAAGACCTCCTCCAGGAAGAGCCCCTTGCGGGCCGGGAGTATGAGGGTCACGGCTGCCGCTCTCCGCAGCCACCTGTTCTCCGATCCAGTCCAGACCTTGAGGTTATCGAGATAACCGGGATACATCTCGATGAAGGTCCCCAGGGTGTGGTTGCAGAGGGTGTCGCACTTCGCCCAGCTGTTGACGTATCGGCTGAGCCACCCCTCGAAGACGGCGAAGTCGGAGGGCTCGTATTCTTTCCTCCGGGAGTAGGCCCACTCGAAGGCTATGGCTGCCTCCTCGCCATAGTCGGATTTGAGAAGCTCCTCGCAGAGGGCGAAGATCTCCTCCTTCTCCCTTCCATCCATCTCCCGGAGGCTCTTTTTGGCGATCTGCCTCACCACGGAGGCCTTGACGCCGTAAAGCAACACCTCTTCCTTGAAGAACCGCTGGCCGCTCTCCCTCGTCCTCTCGTCAGCCTCTTCCAGAAGCTGCCGCTTCACGGATGCGACGACGTCATCCTTCAAGCCCTCGCCAGACCCCTTCATCCTCTAAGCCCCCTCATCCTGACCAAGACCCTTTCATCTTCTTAACCCCTCCATCCTCACCAGACCCTGCACCCCTTCCGTCCGTGCTTCTCGAAGTAGCGCTGGTGGTACTCCTCTGCCCGGTAGAACTTCGACGCCGGGACGATCTCTGTCACTATCTCCCTTCTATAAAGGCCGGAGCTCTGGAGCCTCTCCTTCGCCGATCGGGCCGCTTCCTCCTGCCTGGGGTCGTGGAAGAAGACCGCCGACCGGTACTGGCTCCCGACGTCCGGCCCCTGCCTGTCTCTGGTGGTGGGGTCGTGGATCGACCAGAAGAGGTCGAGGAGCTCATCGTACGTTACGAGATTGGGGTCGTAAACCAACTCCACCGCCTCGGCGTGGCCGGTCTCACCGGTGCAGACCTCCTCGTAAGAGGGGTCCTCGGTCGCGCCGCCGGTATAGCCGGCGGCCGTCGAGATGACCCCCTCCACCTCCCGGAAGGCCGCTTCAACCCCCCAGAAGCAGCCGGCGGCGAAGGTCGCCTTCTTCGTCCCGGCCTCTATCGTATCCCTCACCTCCATCCCCTTCAACTCAGATCACCATCCCTTCTCTTCATGGTCATCTCCTAATCATCATCTCAGTGACTAAGCAGTAAGCTCCACCACCGTCTTCTGGACGGTGGAGGTGAAGGCCTCCGTCAGCTTCTCCTCGTAGCTGCCGAGGAGCTTTCCCGTCCCTTTCTCGTAGGTGATGAGCCTCTGATAGTCCCGGCCGTTGGTCTCCCGGAAGACTATCCCGTTCCGATCGTTCTGGATGACGGATATCAGCAGCCCCGTATCCGGATCGGCGTCGACGTCTCCGACCTCGTCTATGGCTAACGCTGTAGCGGGAAGCCAGAATCCCATGAGCTGGCGGACGCCGCTGGCCGCATAGTACGGGATCGATCCTCCGCCTTCCCCCGGAGCCGTCCACTTGATGATGGAAGACTCAGAACTGACGGAGACGACTTCAGCCCGGAGGTTGACGGGGAAGGGGTTCGGGACCGTCCCGGGTATCTCGAAGACGGTCTCGCCCAGGTACGACGTCGTCTGGCCGGCCCGGAGCCAGTTAGGGGAAGTGCCGCCGGTCCAGGGGATATCCACCTCCCGGAGGTTTCGCAAGGATATTATGCCGGTCTCGGTGGTGGCCCCGTCAGAGGAGAGGATGTCGTAGCGGTGGAGGAGGAGGAGGCCCGTCTCTGCGTCATAGGTCATGGCATACCTGATCCCGGTCCGCTTCACCTCCAGCCTCACCGCCTGAAAGGTCGAGCCCGCCACCTCCACAGGGCCCCGGATCACCGACAGATCGCCGCCGTCTCCCTCCGGCACCTTTGCCAGGACCTCGGGACTGCACCAGAAGTCGCCGCAGCCTGCCGGCACCACCGACCCGAAACCCCCTCCGGGGAGTGGGCGGAAGAGCCCCAGGGGGGAGCGGACGTAGCTGACGGTGGAGGTGGCGGCGAAAGATCCCTCCAGGGCGACGACGTCGGTCTGGATGAGGGCGTCGCCGACCTGGGGTTTCCCATCCCTCGCCCCCTGGTCGACGGTGGCGTAGTAGGTCGCCCTCAGCCCCTCGACGACCCAGGAGGGCGCGGGCTTTGTATTCAGCTCCGGGAAGAGGATGGGCAGCGGGTTCTCCTTCCCGCTGGGAAGGGTCGGGAGCCCCAAGGCCGATGGAGCCGCCGCAAGAATTAGGCATATCAATAGGCTGAGGGCTGATAGGATCCCGATCTTCTTCATCATCTCACCACGGGACACCGGGCCGATGACCAGCCGGCAAGCCCCCCGAGGATGACGGTCAGATCCTCCAGCCCCTCCCGCCGGAGGATCGAGGCCGCCATCATGGAGCGCAGGCCGGACCCGCAGAAGATGTAGATCGGCCGGTCCCTCGGCACCTCGCCGATCCGTTCGGGCAGCTTTGTGACGTGGATCTGGTGGGCGCCGGTGATCCTCCCGGACCTCTCCAGCTCGTCGTCGCCCCTGACATCGAGGATCCATGCCCTCTCCTTCTCCTGGCGGTCGAGGCGGCGGCAGAGGTCGTGGACGTTGGCGGTGTTGATGGTGCCGCTCTCCATCCCGGCGGTGTGCCAGGCGATCATCCCCCCTGAGAGATGACCTCCGATCCGGTCGAACCCGAGCCGCCGGAGGAGCCGGACCGCCTTATCGAGATCTCCGGTCTCGTCGACCATGAAGATCTTCCTGTCGTAGGGCAAAAACCAGCCGGCGAAACTGGGGATGCCGGCAAGCCAGATGCTGAGGGAACCGGAAAGATGGGCAGCCCCGAAGGCGAGCTCCGTCCGGTTGTCGAGGACGAACTCATCTCCAGCCGCCTCGGCGAACTCCTGAGCCGAGAGGGGGAGGGGGTCGGCGACGGTGCAAAGGAGGGGCGCACCCACCATGTTCAGCCTCTCCATCTCCTTGAAGTAGGGGGGCATCTCCAGCTCCACCGCCATCTTCTCGACGAACTCGTCCTTTCCTTCCACCTGGAGCTTGGGATTTCTCTTCCGCTCGATCCCTAGGGTCGTCCACTTCCTATCGGCTATGGAGGCGGCACAGACCGACCCCGCACCGTGGGCGGGACATGCTATCACCCCGTCCCCCAGGGGGAGGAGCCGATCGAAGATGGAGTCGTAGAGGAGGCCTGCCATCTCCCCGGCCCGTTCCATCCCCATGAGGTCTACCCTCCCCAGGTCACCGGCGAAGAGGTCGTCTCCGGTGAAGACGATCCAGGGCTCGCCTCCAGAGTCCCGGAGGAGGTAGCTCATGGAACCGAGGGTGTGGCCGGGGGTGGAGATCGCCTCGACCTCGAACCTTCCTACCTTCCATCTCATGCCGTCATCCACCGCCTCGCCGTACCGATAGTCTAGGTGGCCGTCGGCGTGGAATATATCGGCCCCACTCCTGGCTGAGAGCTCCACCGATCCGACGACATAGTCCTCGTTTCGATGGGTCTCAAGGACCGTGGTGATCCTCATCCCCGCGGACGTCGCCATCTTCTGGTAGAGATCGCAGTCCCGCCGGGGATCGATCACAAGAGCCTCGTTTCCGTCGCCCACGATGTAGGAGTAGTGGGCGAGCCCCTCAGATTCGACTCTCTCAAATAGCATAAAATTCACCTCCGACCTAAAGGTTGGCCGAATTCGAGCATTTTAAGGTATCCGCCGCAGGATATCCAGGATGGTGGATGGCCATCTGTACGGTCCTCTCCATCGGAAATCCTCTCTATTTTTAAGATGGGAGGTTATATGAAACTTATTATTGAGGGGGCGGGTCCCGGGAGGTGAGCCGCAGGAGAATTGAATGTGTAGAATTAAATAATATGGAGAGAAATATAGAGATCTCATATCTCCTTCAGCTTCGCCAATAGCCTCTTCAGCCGCTCGACGTTAGCGCCATCGATGGCATACCTGTCGCCCTCCTCGATATGTTCTGCTGTCGATAGAGCCCTCTGCGCCACCGCCCCCACCTCCCGGAGGATGTGATGCTCCGCGACGTCCTTCGTCACGACGTCGATGTACTCCCACCATGCCTCGTCCAGCCCCTTCAGGGGGGCGCCCCTCACCCCGCCCTTCCTCATCTCGTCGAGGCGATCCTGGAGGGTGCCGGCGGCGGGCCACCGCCCCGTCTGGTATCGCTGGTAAGCCTCGGACCCCGCCCTTCCCACCCGGTCGTCCCTCTTTCGCTGCTCAAAGAGCCACATCGAAAAGTCTACCCTTCTTCCTCCCATCGCCTTCACACGATCAGCCTCCTTTAGCAAAAGGCGGCTCCTGCGATAACTACCTATCCATACTCTCATCCGAAAAGCCGCTTGCGCCGGAGGGATCCTCCGGGACTTCCGGCATGATCGAAATACTCCCGGTGGGCCGGATTTTGTAGCATTCTAAGCAAAAAGTTTATTACTAAATAGGATTTAGTCTGGTTGGCGTGCGTGAAAACCCGTTTCGTGACCCGCTGGAGAACCCGCGCCCGCCGCCAAAGGGCGGCAAAGACGACAACAAGCCTTCCTGAACCAGAGGGTGCCGGAGCAGAAAAGGGGTGCAAGACCGATCCCCTTGAGATCCGGCATCCCTTTTCTTCTGCCCGACATCAAAATTTACAGAGCTTCGCCGCTCAACGATCGCAGCGGCACGACGTAAGGCCGGTCGAGGTCCCTCATCACCGCAGCCTCGACCCCGAATATCGACCTGATATTCTCCTTCGTCAGGAGGGAGAGGGGATCTCCGATGGCGTGGACCTTCCCTTCCTTCAGCATCACCAGGGTGTCGGAGTACCGGGCGGCGAGGTTCAGGTCGTGGATCGCCATCACCGCGGAGATGTCGGTCTTCTTGACGATCGCCCTCACGGTGTCGAGAGCTTCGAGCTGGTGCTTCACGTCCAGGTTCGATGTGGGCTCGTCCAGGAGGAGGACCTCCGGCTCCTGGCATAACGCTCTAGCGATGAGGACCCTCTGCTTCTGCCCTCCCGAAAGCTCAGAGAAGTCCTTTAGGGCGAACTCCTCGACGTGGAGGAGCTTCATCATCTCGACTACCCGATCGATGTCCTCATCGGTCACCCTCCATCCCATATGGGGCCTCCTCCCCATGAGGATGGTGTCGAAGACGGTGGTGGTGAGGGCGCTGGTCGTCGACTGGGGGACGTACCCGATGTACCTGGCCACCTCCTGGCGGCTGAGGGACTGGAGGTCCTTTCCGCCGTCCAGGAGGATCGTCCCCTTGGGCTTGAGGATCCGGTCGATGCATTTGATGAGAGTCGTCTTCCCGGAGCCGTTGGGTCCGACAAGACTCAAGACCTCCGAATCTCCGACGACGACGTTCAGGTCGTCGAGGATCTTGCGGCTGCCGTAGCTGAAGCTTAGATCCTTGATAGTTATCTTTACCAATAGTCCTTCCTCCTTCTCAGGAACAGGTAGATGAAGAACGGAACTCCCAGGAACGCCGTCATGATCCCCACCGGCAGGATGACGGGAGCGAATATCGTCCTGGCGACGGTGTCTGCGGCCAGGAGTATGAGGGCTCCGACGAGCCCTGAGGCGGGGAGGAGGAAACGATGGTCTCCTCCCACCACCATCCTGGTGATGTGGGGAGCGACGAGTCCGATGAACCCAATCGTCCCGGTGAAGCATATGACGCTGGCGGTGATGAGGGAAGCCAACATCATGCAGAAGACCCTCACGAACTCAACGTTGACGCCGAGGCTCTTCGCCGTCTCGTCTCCGGCCCCCAGGGCGTTGATGTCCCAGGAGTAGTACATCAAAAGAAGGGTGCAGACGACGGTCACAAGAGCTATGATCCCCACCTTGTCCCAGGATGATCTGCCGAGGCTACCCATCATCCAGAATACGACCTCGTGGACCTGCTCGGACTTGCCGACGTACTGGAGAAAGGAGGTCATGGCACTGAAGAGGTACATTATGGCTATCCCGGCGAGGATCATCGTCTCCGGGGTGATCCCCTTGTACCTGGCGAGACCGTAGACGGTGATGGATGCCAGCATCGTGAATATGAAGGCGTTTCCTACGATCAGCCACTGGCCTGCTACAAACCCCGCCCCCATGATGATGGCGAGGGACGCCCCAAAGCTGGCGGCGGAGGCGATCCCCAGGGTGAAGGGGCTCGCGAGGGGGTTCTTCAATATCCCCTGCATAGCGGCCCCGGCGACGGCGAGCCCCATCCCGGCGAAGATCGCCATCAAGACCCGATGGAGCCGCAGCTGCCAGACGATGGTGTCGATGAAGTTCGTAGTCTCGAAAGTTCCGGGAAAGAACCGGGCCAGGATCGCTGTATAGACCTCCGTCGGAGTTATGCTGGCGGAGCCCAAGGTGGCAGCGACCCCCGCCAGGACCACGATCCCCGCCATAGATAGGAGGATGAAGAGGACCTTCCTGCCGACGAACTGGCTGTACTCCACCTTCAGCTCCGAATTCTCTACTGGGCCTTCCTTTGACATCTTATCAGCTTTGCTCATAAACTATAACCGATTTAAGTCTGATTGATCACACGGGGATCTCCGGATATATGTATACTCCCTGGAGGTCCACCTCCTGGAACCTGTTGAGGCGCTCTCGATGGAGGGATACGGGGTCCAGATAGGCGAAGAGGTCGGGATGGAAGAGCTTCAAGAGGTATACCACCGCTATGAAGTGCTGGACCCCGCCGAGTATGCCGTTGGAGAGGGCGCGAGATCCGATCGTCTTTTGCCGCACCGATGGCGTACCATCCGGGGCGAAAAGCGATCTCGTCCCTCAGGGCAGCCATCAAAGAGACGCGGTCCTCATCATAGCCGCCGAAGTTCTTTCCTCCGGCGCCGCATATCATTATAAATGTGCTGAGCTTCAGGCCTATAGACCTGAAACAGGACATTTTTGTCGAGGTTCAAACGAGGCTTATGGTGAGGACTATCTAGATTCCCGGGAGGACGAAGAAGGCGTCCTCCGGATAGGATAGCCCCCTCATGGCCAGATACTCCCGGTAGACCCCCACGGGATCGAGGTCCGCCTCTGGATGGATCATCTTGGCCCAGTATGTGAGGCCGACGACGGAGCCGGTCCCGAGGGTTATGTCCCTGAAGATGACGTGGGCCCTCTCATCCTCCACGGCGGGGATGGAAGATGCGCCCGGACGGCTCTCCATCTCCCGGACGAAAGCCTCCATCTCGGCGGTCTCAGACCAGCCGAGACTGTTTATAGCCGCCGGCACCTTGATCATCACCTCCGGCATCGAGGCTAAGACCGTCTCCCATTCGACCTTGGGGTTTTGCTCGTCAGCGTCGATGACGTTCTCGCCACCGGCTAGAGATATCATGTCGTCGACGGAAGATCCCGGGCCGTATGTCCATAGAGCCCCCAGGTCAGAGGCGGACCCGCCCTCGACGTATACCTTCGGCCTGGAGAGGCCCGTTACAGCCTCTGCTACAGCTTCCTTCTTCTCGCCGACCCAGGTGTTATACATCTGCGCCTCAGCCTCCCGGTCCAGAGCCTTCCCGAGGACCGCCATCTCTTCCTCCAGGGTCTCGGCATTGTAGAGGTCGAGGCCGAGGATGTCGATCTTCTCGAAGGGGGCGAGGTTCTCCTCCATCTCCCCGGCCTTGCTGGCGTAGCAGATCACCAGCGTCCCGTCCCTTATATCTCCGCCGTCGTCTCTGGCAAGTTCTGCTATCTTCTCGTAGTTGAACTCCCTCCAGGTGCCCACCGTCTCCCAGTCGGCCGAAAATTCGGTGAAGTAGTGAGCCTTATAAGAGATGTCCACCGAGCCTGCGATCTTTCCAGCATCCCCGAGAATGCTGACGGCGTCGGCGGCATCTGAGTTCATGGCGACTATCTTCTCGACCGGAGCCTCGATCGTCACAGACCTTCCAGCAGAGTCGGTGACGGCTAGGGGATAATCGGCTCCTTTAGCCGCCCCCAGAGAAAGAAAGGCCACCAGCGCAATAATCAGGACAAAAGGCGTCTTATTCAAATTCGCAGCCTCCACATGGTTTATAATGTAAATGTGCGATATCCTTATTAATTAATAAGAGTTTCGGTCTTAAATTTGTAACTAAGGGGCGACGGTGACCGAAACCTGGATTAACGGCCTTGAGGTGATACCCTCCGATTGAGAGGCGGCGACCTTTGGCGCCTTGAGATCGAAAGGAGAGCGATATCTATGGACTGGGAGATGGTCGGTTACGCCGCTGCGGCTCTTACGATGTTCGGATTTCTGCCGCAGCTGGTGAAGATGGCTAGGACTAGGTCTGTGGACGACGTCAGCCTCCTCATGATGATCCAGATGGGGATCGGCGTCGCTCTCTGGCTCGCCTACGGCCTCCACCTCAATAACTCCCCTCTTATAGTCGCAAACGTAGTATCTCTCTGGATTCTGGCTTTGGGGATCGTTGTCTATTTCAGGTACACCACCAGAAGATACTTCAAATAATAAGGGCAGACCAGAGGGAAAAGAAGACGGAGATTTCGGTGCGCCGTCGCCGGGGCAGAGGTGGAAGGAGGAGGATCTTCGATGATGGAGAGGCTGGCCAAATTTCAAAAGGCGGTTCTGACGGTTCTAGCCTGGTTGATGGCCATCGTCGTCCTTCTGGCGACGGCGGAGCTATTTTACATCATCGCAAAAGAGATCGCGACGCCTCCTCTGGCCCTCTTGGAGATCGACGAGCTCCTGAACATCTTCGGCCACTTCCTGCTGGTATTGATAGGGATAGAGCTTTTGGAGACCTTCAAGATATACATCGAGGAGAACGTAATAAACGTCCAGGTCGTCCTTCTGGTGGCTATCATCGCCGTAGCGAGGAAGGTGATCATCCTGGACGTCAAGGCCCTCCCCAGCATGACCCTCATCGGGATCAGTATGATCGTCATCTCCCTCTCCATAGGATATTACCTAGTGAAGAAGAGCCAGCAAGACGAGAAGGCGTGCAAGCTTTAGATGGGATCTTAAACCTCCCATCTCGACGGTCTCCTTCCATCCGATCTCTGTCGCCCTCCCCGAAGAGGCTCCGATCTTCCGATCTCGGTGGCGCCCTCCTCCGCCGACGGGTGAAAGCAGAGCCCAGAACCCTCCGCCCCTGCCGGTGGGAACCCTTTAATCCGATAGGTGTGCAACTTACCTGGAGGAGAGACGTGATGATCCCCCATCGAAATTCGATCGATCCGCCCGAAGGGGTAATAACCGCCCTGGAGGAGGTGGCGGACCGGTACAGAACCCTGGCAAGAGACCTCCGGGAGGACCTCGCCTCCGCCGGGGGGGCGGAGGAAGCTTTGGATCTGGCCGAGAGGTCGACGCTGGAGATGCTGGCTTATCTCCCCCTGAGCCCCGTCTATAGCCCCTTCTGCACCTTTCACCGTCCTGGAGCCGTGGACTGCGCGGGGTGCAGATACGCCGCACGATACGGCCGCTGCAACGAGGCCGGTTCCCCCTACGATCTGGCCATAGAATCCCATTACCGGCTGGTAGAAGCGGTCCAAGATCACCGTTGGGACCGCATATCCGGCGGTCATCCGATACCGGTGGAGGAGGTTCGCAGGGCCCTGGAGGATCAGGCAGACCGGGTGATGGATCTTGCCATCCGGTTCCGGGAGAGGGTCCGGAGGGCCAGATCGTCGGAGGAGGTTATGACCGTCAAGACGGAGTTCATGAATGATCTCGTCGGAGAGCTCCCCGTGGAGGTGGTCTGCCGCAGCTGCGGCTTTATGGATCACAGCCTCTTCGAGGCGAAGAACGAGGCGCTCTTGGGTCTGAGCCGCCACTGGCCCGCCGGATGACCGAGGCTGCCTTAGGGCAGGATCATCCCCGGCGTTCACCCTCCCGGTTCTCGATCCAGAGGCCGATGAGCCTGTCGGAGCGGGCGAGGGCCTCATCCGTCCCACCAAAGTGGAGGGCCGCCGCCCTCATAGCCTCCTGAAACCCTGCGATGTCACCATCGTCGGCGAGCTCTGAAAGCCTCTGGCATTCTCCGATGTACGTCTCCCTCACTCTTCTCGCCTCGGGGTTCTCCTGGATGCTGGCGTAGAGCTCGGGGCTCTGGGCGAGGATCCGTCCTACGAAGTCGATCATGATCTCGTAGACGGGGCTCATGAACCGCCTCGACCTTCCGACGTCGAACTCCAGGGACCTGAGGGCGGAGGCTATGGAGATGTAGGCGAAGTGGGTGAGGGCCTGGACCACCGCCATCATCTCGTCGTGCTCCTGGGGACCCAAAACCTCCACCCGGGCCCCGCCCTCCCTGAAGGCCTCCTTCATCGGCGAAAGCCACGTGTCGCACCTCCCGGCCGCCGGGACCAGGATCACTGTCTGTCCCCGGATGGTCGGGATGGTGGGGCCGAACATGGGGTGGGTACCCAGGACCTCCACCCCCTCAGGTGCCCACTTCACCATCGCCTCCATGGGCCCCGCCTTGAGGCTGGTTACGTCCATCAGGAGGCTTCCGGGCTTCATCTTCGGGGCGACCTCCTCGATGACCCTGGCCGTTTCGAGGATGGGGACGCTGAGGACTACGACGTCGCTTCTGGCCACCTCCGCCAGGAGGTCCCCGGCGAAGGCGACCCCGAGCTCCTCGGCGACGTCAACCCGACCGCTCGGCCCCCAGACTGTGACCGAGAAGCCCCGGTCTTTGAAGTAGCGGGCAAACCAGCTGCCGGTCCCGCCCGTCCCCCCCACTATCAGCATCCTGTTATTCTCTCTCAAATCGATCGTCTCCATCTCCATCACCGGCTCCGTCTTCATCACCGGCTCCGTCTTCATCACCGGCTCCGTCTTCATCACCGGCTCCGTCTTCATCACCGGCTCCGTCTTCATCACCGGCTCCGTCTTCATCACCGGCTCCGTCTTCATCGGTTCCTCAGCTCCTCCCGGACTGCCTCCTCCATGACATCGGTGGGGGCCTTCCTCCCGGTCCATATCTCGATAGATAGCGCCCCCTGCCAGACGAGCATAGGAACCCCATCTATCGCCACCGCCCCGGCCCGGGCGGCGTCCTTCAAAAGCTCCGTCTTCCGGTTGTAGACGATGTCAAAGACGGTCTGACCCTCCCGGAGGAGGCGGCCGTCGAAGAGGCGGGGGTCGCCGCCCCTCATCCCGACGGAGGTGGCGTTGACGACGACCTCCGCCTCGGGGACGAGTTTGGAGAGGTCAGAGAGGCCGTAGCCCCGTCCCCCCACAGCGGCGGCAAGTTCGATGGCCCTTCGGCGGTCCCGGTTGGCGATGGCAACCTGCGCCCCCGAGAGGGCGAGCTGGCGGGCGATCGCCTTTCCCGCCCCCCCGGCGCCTATGATCAGGACCCGCCTCCCATCGACCCGGACCCCCGCCCCCTCCAGGGCCCGGACCGCCCCCAAACCGTCGGTGTTGTACCCTCGAATCGATCCATCAACGAAGGCGACGGCGTTGACCGCCCCCATCGCAGCGGCGTTCTCGTCGGGCTCGACGATGGAGAGGGCAGCCTCCTTGTGGGGGATCGTGAGGTTGAGGCCGCCGAAGTGCATCGCCTCCGCCCCCAGGATCGCGTCCCGAAGCCTCTCCCGCCTGACCCGGAAGGCGAGGTAGCGGGCCGAGAGGCCCAGGGCGGAGAAGGCGGCGTTCTGCATCGCCGGGGAGAGGCTGTGCTCCACGGGGTCACCGAAGACGGCGTAGACTAGCATCAAGGGCAAGTAGGTCTATTCGGGTAAATAAGGGTAGGTCCGGTTGGCGATCTTGGAATAAGAGAAAAGAGCTAAATCCTCCTCTATACGTCTCATGGCACAATCTAAAAATGGCTCTTCGCTATTTCTTGTGGGTAATGGATAGCCACTTATCATATGAGGTTATCAAATAAAAACCATGTCAATCTCACAAGAGGATCTTTTTAAGCTGGCTCTGAACTTGGGTCGCGTACTCGCTCTACTGAAAATCGCCACTCGAATCGAATTCAAGGGACTTATTTTCCGCCAAACAGCCATTACGTCACCCGTTAGCGCTATTCAGTAATCTGGGTACGCGACCTGAACTTGCAGCCGCCCTGGTATATCGATTCAATCGACTTCGATTTGGAGGAGAAACAACTCGACATCCACATAGATTTCAAACGAGGTAGTAAATTTCCATGTCCTCAATGCGGCAACTTCGAATGCGATGTTCACGATACTATCGATAGGACTTGGCGCCATCTTAACTTCTTCCAATTTAAGACATACCTTCATTGTCGAGTTCCCAGAACGAACTGTGAAAGCTGCGGTGTCAAGGTTATTAAGGTTCCTTGGGCTAGAAAAGGTAGTGGCTTTTCCCTCCTCATGGATTCCTTGATAATCTTAATGGCCCAACACATGCCTGTCAAGTCGGTAGCGGACTTGATCGGAGAACATGATACCCGGATCTGGCGAGTCCTGGAGTATTACGTTTCGAAAGCGAGATCAGAAGAGGACTTTTCAGAGGTAAAATCCGTCGGTGTCGATGAAACGTCCAGAGCAAAAGGTCATAACTACATATCCGTTTTTGTTGATTTGGATAAATCTAAAGTCATATATGTATGCGAAGGGAAAGATGCCAATACAATCGAGTCGTTTAGAGACGACCTTGAGGATCATAATGGATTAAGCCCACATTCCGCGTTTTGAACTTAGAAGTCCTGAATTTCTCTCTGTAAATATCCACAACATTTTTTAATAATAGCATCCAAGGCACCTCGAAGGTAAGTAGCATGGATGTGGACGTCCAATCATACCTAATAGGCCACCTTGGTCTAGTTGCAGGCATTTTCGATTCGTTGAAGATCGCTGAAGTTATTGATCGGGCACTTCCCA
>NZ_JARFPL010000012.1:0-73277 GCF_029167205.1 Candidatus Methanocrinis alkalitolerans | reverse complement strand
TCTCATTATCTGAACGCCCTTCGCTCGTCATCAGCAGTATCCTTGCTCGAGTTAAGCTTCTCGCAGGTGCTACTCCCTTCCGAAGGTATTGTTGTAATTTAGCTTCGTCTCCATCCTTCAAAGTCACAATGTAGGTCTTATTTCTTGGCACAATCTTAATCTTGACAAGTCTTATATGATTTATAATTTATGTTTTGGAGCACTAGATCGCCAATTTTAGGATCATACGATGATCACATTCGCCTTCTCTTCAGCTCTAGGGACCCCCAGAAAATCTATCATTTCCTCCGCCGTCCCTTCGACTGGTCTGAAATCGATGATCATCACCCTATCCTCGTCGTGCTTTATGAGATCTGTCAGCGATGCTATCATCTCCACCCGACCCTTGGGGGTGAGGTCACATCGGAATACGGATTAGTGAACGGCATCTCCAAAAGGCCATCTCAAATCCCAGAGATATATAAAGGCCCTCTGACGAGATGAAGGGGGAGGATATTCCTCATCGACCGACATCGTAAAATCCAGCTTCCCCAAATTCCTGGTTGAGGCGAAGATAGTTGATAAGAGATAGATCCATCCTGGTGACGGGCGGGGCGGGCTTCATAGGTAGCCACCTCGTCGACCGGCTCATTGAATTGAACAGGGTCACCGTCCTCGACAACTTCAGCTCCGGAAAGAGGGAGTTGCTCGAGGACCACCTGAATAGGCCCAACTTCACCCTCATCGAGGCTGACCTTATGAATCCCCCCGCCACCGAGGCCGCCCTCGAGGGGATCGACCTCGTCTTCCACCTCGCCGCAAACCCCGACGTCAAGGTCGGCGCCACGGACACAAAGACCCACCTCAACCAGAACGTCGTCGCCACATACAACCTCCTCGAGGCCATGAGGAAGAAGGGCGTCAGAAAGATCGCCTTCGCCTCCACCTCCACCGTCTACGGCGAGGCCAGGATCGTGCCGACACCTGAAGATTACGGCCCCCTCCTCCCCATATCCCTCTACGGGGCGTCGAAGCTCGCCTCCGAGGCGCTGATATCCGCCTTCTGCGGGACCTTCAGTATGCGCTCCTGGATATTCAGGTTCGCCAACATCGTCGGAGAACGGGGGACCCACGGGGTGATCGTCGACTTCATCAAGAAGCTGGAAATGGACGGCTCGCAGCTGGAGATCCTCGGCTCCGGGAGGCAGAGGAAGTCCTACCTCCTCGTCGACGACTGCGTCGATGCGATGATATTTGCCATCGCCCATTCCACGGATCGGGTAAACGTCTTCAACGTCGGATCCAACGATTCGGTGGACGTCACCGAGATCGCCGACGTAGTCGTCGAGAAGATGAACCTCTCGGGCGTCAAATACAGGTACACCGGCGGGATCGAGGGGCGGGGCTGGAGGGGTGACGTCAAGACGATGCTCCTATCGACGGAGGCGATGGAGAACCTGGGCTGGAGGCCCCGCCGCACCTCCCGGGAGGCGATCGAGGCGGCCGCGGAGGCGCTTCTGCGCCGATGAGCCGGATTTACGGGAGGAGCTTGACCCGGAGCTTTGAGAAGTCCTCTTTTACGTCCGCCCTTATCCCCATCTTGGAGAAGATGTCCTCCACCTCCGTCCTGACGAACCTCTTGGGGATGTCGTAGCCGAGGAGGAGGGTGAAGTCGGCGTCGGAGGTCTTGCTCACCTTGAAGAGGTTGCAGAGCTCAAGCCTCCTCAGGACCGCCTCAGCCTTCTGGTTCTTCTGCTTGAACTCCTCGGCGTGGGCCAGGGATACCTTCTGGTGCATCTCCCAGAACTTCTCCTTATCCGGGTGGGTCTCGATGAAGCTGAGAAAGAGGATCCAGTGGTCGATGTCCAGGATGATATGCTCGCCGACGGACAACAGATCAGAGTAGGCGTAGATCTTCTCCTCGTCGACGGAGTCGAAGAGGGGTTTGTGCTTGCTGTAGAACTTCAGGGCCGCCCTCATCAGCTCGCTCTGAGATATACCCAGATCCTCCCTCATCTCTCGGAAGAGCTTTGCGGCCTCCGTATCCAGGGCTATCGTCACCCTCTCCGGCGCTTTTGCCATAGCGAGTTTCCTTTCCCGCCGCATCTATTTTACCTTTTTTGTGCTTTTGAACCGAAGAGCTCCTCGTCTGACCTCCCCTGGATGCTCCTGGCTATCTCCTCCAGGGAGGCGTACCTCTCCCTCCATCTCCTGATCTCTTCGACGACCTCGCCCTTCGCCCTTATGGTCACCTTCTTCTCCCCGGCGGAGAATTCCGCCTCAGGGATGCCAGGAGGCTCCGCGGAGATCTTCCCGTTGCCCATGGTGCAGCCGGTGGAGATCTGGATCCCGTCGAGGAGGCAGGAGAGGGAGGGGACGTTTCCCGTCTTGGCCACCGCCCTCATCCCCTCAAACCCCGAAGATCCCAGCTCTCTTTTCGCGAGGTGCCCCATCCTCACCCCCAGGACGAGGAAGGGCCCGAGATGGCCGTGAAACTCGACGGCCTTTTGGACCGCATCTTCGATGATTGCCCCACCCTCCTCTTCGGCCTTTATCTCCAAGGGGATCCCTCCGGCGTTTCATCCGTCGTCGGAGAGATCGCCGGAGCGGATCCGATCTTCAGGCTCCGAGAGCCACGACCCCTCCCCTTCGAGGACTGCCTCTTTGTAGAGGATCGGACCCAGGTCGAGGACGGCGACGACCTGGGGTTTGTAGCCGTACTTCTCGGGGATCTTATTCTGCCAGCGGTCGGAGTGGAGGTAGCCCTGGAGGTCCTCTTCGGAGCGGAATACGTACATCGCCCCCCACTCACCCTTATCAGGATCGGTCCACCATACCTTGCTGTAGAGCCCCTCCATATCTCGAAACGCCTGGTATGAGACCAGAAATTTCTCGCGCATCGCTTCGGTCATCTCCGGCTTTTCAGGCCTGAATACCACCCAGAGCGCCTTCTTTTCAGCAACCATCTAACTCCTCCATCGTATCCTCCTTGGAACGCGGCAATTGATCCCCGACTCCGGCAGAGGGGTGGGGCGGCTCATGAGAGCCGGTTTTTATAATCCTCGTACCCGAACTTCCGGACGATCCTCGTCTCCCCAAAAGGGTCGCGGATGGCGATGGTGGGCAGGCGCATCCCGTTGAAGGCGTTGTTCTTCACCATGGTATAGTGGGCCATGTCCAGGAAGACGATCCTGTCGCCCACCTCCAGGGGCCGGGAAAAGGAGTAGTCTCCCATGACGTCTCCCGCAAGGCACGTCATCCCTCCGAGCCTGTAGTCATGAGGAAGCTCTCCTGTGAGGGCAGCCCCCTGGACCTCGGGCCGGTAGGGCATCTCCAGGACGTCGGGCATGTGGGCCGCGGCTGAGGTGTCCAGGATCGCTATCTTCATGCCGTTATCGACGACGTCCAAGACCGATGCCACGAGGACCCCGGCGTTGAGGGCGACGGCCTCGCCGGGCTCCAGGTAGACTTCGAGGGACCGTCTCTCCGCAAAGTCGTTTATCGTCTCGCAGAGGAGGTCGATCTCGTAGCCCGGCCGGGTGATATGGTGGCCGCCCCCGAAGTTCACCCACTCCATCCCATCGAGGTATTCGCCGAACTTCTCCTCGAAGACCGCGAGGGTCCTTTTGAGGCTGTCGGCCCCCAGCTCGCAGAGGTTGTGGAAGTGAAGGCCGCTGATCCCTGCCAGGGGATCGTCGCCGTCGGCGCCGCCGTCTACGACAGCATCCTTGAAGTTTCTATAAGTCGTCCCGAGGCGCGAGTTCGGGCTGCAGGGGTCATAGATCGGGACCTTCACCTCCCGGTGCTCGGGGTTGACCCTGATCCCGCAGCAGACCTCCTCGCCGTCGTTTTTCCCCTCCTCTACCTTCGGCCTGAACCGTCTCCACTGAGAGAAGGAGTTGAAGACTATGTGGTCGGAGTAACCGAGAAGCTCGACGAACTCCTCCTCCCTGTAGGCGGGGGCCGTGACGTGGACCTCGCCGCCGAACTCCTCAAAGCCGAGGCGGGCCTCGTGAAGGGAGCTGGCGGCGACGCCGGAGAGGTGGCGACGGATCTGCGGAAATAGGCTCCAGGCAGCAAACCCCTTCAGGGCCAGAAGGATCTTGCAGCCGGTCCGGTCCTGGACGGAGTCGAGGATATCGAGGTTCCTCTCAAAGGCGGCCTCGTCCAGGATGTAGCAGGGGGTAGGGACCTCCATCTCGCCGATATCCTCCAGAACGGATCCTGATATCCTCCTTTCCGCAGCGACCTCCATCGCATCGCCCTCCATCGCATCGCCCTCTATTTCGCCGACCTCCAGCGCCTCGATCGCCGCAGCTCCCATCCCCGCCGATCTGAACTCCTTCTCCCTCGCCTTCTTCGACCGTTTCGCCTCCATCTCTATACCTCGTCGTCAGTCCAGAAATTCCCCGGTCCAGGGGAGGCCAAACTTCGGCAGTAGCTCCATGAAGGGGTCGGGGTCGAGCTCCTCGACGTTGAAGACCCCCTCCCTCCTCCAGACCCCGGTGGAGATGAGCATCGCCCCGATCATCGCCGGGACCCCTGTGGTGTAGTGGACCGCCTGGGCAGAGGCCTCCTGGTAGGCCTCGACATGGTCGCAGATGTTGTAGATGAAGTACCTCTTCTCATCTCCGTCGATCTTTCCATCGATGAGGCATCCGATGCAGGTCTTCCCCTGGTACCCCTCGCCGAGGCCCGCGGGATCGGGGAGGAGCGCCTTCAGGAACTTGAGGGGGACGACCTGCCTCCCCTCGTAGACGACGGGGTCGATCCTGGTCATCCCGACGTTCTGAAGGACCCGGAGGTGGGTCAAGTACTCATCAGAGAAGGACATCCAGAACCGGAGCCTTCCGACGTCGGGGATGTTCTTCGCCAGGGACTCCAGCTCCTCGTGGTAGAGGAGGCGGACCTCTCGGACCCCGATCCCTGGAAAGTCGAAGGTCTTGGATACCGAGAGGGGGGCGACCTCGATCCACCGGCCGTCCTGGTAGTACCTGCCGGGGGCGGTCACCTCCCGGATGTTGATCTCGGGGTTGAAGTTGGTGGCGAAGGGGTGGCGGTGAACGCCGCCGTTACAGTCCAGGATATCGATCCTCTCGATCTCGTCGAAGACGTGCTTTGAAGCATGGGCGCAGAAGGCGTTCGTCACGCCGGGATCGAAGCCGCATCCCAGGAGGGCCATGATCCCCCGCTCCTGAAACCGGGAGTGATAATCCCACTGCCACCGATAACAGAACTTCGCCTCGTCCCTCGGCTCGTAGTTGGCGGTGTCCAGGTAGTCTACCCCCGTCGCTAGACACGCCTCCATGATCGTCAGGTCCTGGTAGGGGAGGGCGGCGTTGACGATCAGTTCGGCTGAGACCTCCTCCACCAGGTCGACGAGCTGATGGACGTCGTCGGCGTCCACCTCCGCGATCTCGATGGGCTGGCCGATCCGGCTTCGTATCCGCTCGCACTTCTCTATCGTCCTGCTGGCTAAGACCACCTCAGAAAAGACCTCGGGAACCTCGGCGCATTTGGCGGCGACGACACCTCCCACGCCCCCGGCGCCGATGATCAATACCCTCCCCATTCTCATCCACCTCACGTCTTTTATCTTGTGACCTAGACTGCTTCTGCGCCCTTCTGCCCATGGCTTACCACTCTTCTTGGAGAATCGGCTAAAAAGTTATCCTCCGTCGGGCCCTGCGGGCCGGCGCCGACGAGCTCCGGGGGTGGCTCAATGGCCTGAGAAGCGAGGTGGGAACGGTGGATCCGGCTCCGGCGCCCTGGGCCGTCTCCCCAAACCGCCTATCCCCAAACCGCCCCTCCCTGCAAGCCCCTCGGCGACCTCGTCAGAAAGCCGTCTTGACCCTCGTCCTCCCTTCTCTGATCTCCAACTCTGCCCTATCTATCGCCGCCTTGACGGCGGCGGGGGTGGCCTCATCGTAGCGATCGTTTCGAGCCAGCCCCACGCCCCCCTCCCGGATCCCCAGGGTCTCGGCCCCGCCGAAGGGGAGGACGCCGTTGACGTAGAGCTCCAGGGCCCAAAGGAGGCTCGCGTCGACGTTCTTCATCATCGAGGTGAGGATGGTGGAAGCCTCCTCGGGGTCGGTCTCCTCGATCATCATCGCCTGGTCGGAGTCGACGCCGATGGCGTATTTCCCAGACTCCGCAGCGGCCCGGAAGACGCCGAGGCCCGTCGTCCCCGCCGCCTGGAATATGATGTCTGCCCCCTTCCCGTACATCTCCGCCGCCAGGGCCTCGCCGAGGGCGGGGTCGTCCCAGCTCTCCGCATACTCCACCAGGACCACGACCTCGGGGCCCACGGACTGCGCGCCCTGCCGGTAGCCCACGACGAAGTCGTTTATGGTGGTGGAGTTCTGGCCGCCGAGGATGCCGATCGTCCCCGACTCCGTCATCAGGGCGGCGTAGACCCCCGCAAGGTAGGCGCCCTCGTTCTGGCGGTAGACGACGGAGTAGACGTTCTCATAGCTGCCCTCAGAGTAGTCTACGGAGGAGTCGTAGATTATGAACCTCTTATCGGGGTGCTTTTTTGCGACCTCCGAGAGGAGATCGCGCATCAGCGCCGTCCCCGTGATCAGGAGGTCGTAATCCTCGCCGGCGGCGGCAGCCTCCAGCAATTCCCTCCATGCTGAGGAGTTGTAGCCCGCCTCGATCGTCACCACCTCGATCCCGAGCTCGGCCTCCGCCTCAGCTATCCCTCGGGCCGCCGAGTCGAAGAAGGAACCGTCTCCCAGGGCGCCGTTGATGAAGTGGACGACCAACACGGCGCTCTCGTCGGCGTTGGCCGACGATGGCGCCGCGAATATAAGCGCTATTATTAAAACGGGGAATAATCTTTGTGTCACGTCTTCCGGGTGGGATTTTCTACTATTATACGGCTTTGCTTGCTGATTACTGATTGACAAGAGGGAAAAGGGAATTTGTGGGGAAGGAGGGAACAATTTATTTGAGCAGATGAATTAAATCCTGCAAAGTCATCGTTGAAAACAGCATTTCTATTTAAATTAAAGAATAATTTTTTTAATAGATTATATTCAGATTAGTCGGATTTTTGAAACTCTCCATTGAGGCCGGTTCGTTTTTAGAACCAGGATCTTAAAAGGAGGGAGGAGCAAAAGTCGTTAACGGAGGGTAGAGGGAGAGAATAGCTCACGACTTTTGCCATACCCATTTACGTCATTTGACGAATATATACCTTTCGGTCTATTTATAAGCGGGTCGCCTCCTCCGCCTCCTTTGGGGGCTTGTCCACCCGAAAGTCGATGACGATGTTGTACTGGTGGGGGGCGTAGCTGCGAACGACCCCGCGGCGGAGGATCTCGACTTCTACGCCTGCGTCCCTCGCCGCATCTTCGACGAAAGCCGTATCTCTGGCGTAGAGGTTGTCCTCGGGGGCGATGGCGTAGTAGTGGACGACCCCGCCGTCCTTCGCGATTTTCATCGCCACCCCCAGGAAGTCTCGGGCGGAATGGGGGAGGTTCATGATGATCCGGTCGGCACAGTTCTCGTACCGCTCTGCCAGATCTGCGGCATCGGCCTCCATGATGACGATCTCGTCGATCCGGTTGAGGCGGGCATTCTCCCGCAGCAGCCTCACAGCATCGGGGTTCTTGTCGACGGCGACGACCTTCGCCCCCCTCTTCGCGATGAGGAGGGCAAAGGGGCCCACCCCGGCGAACATGTCGAAGGCCGCCTCCCCGGACCTCACCAGCCCTGCGACCCTGAGCCTCTCTGTCCCCAGGCGGGGGGTGAAGTAGGCCCTCTCCAGGTCGATTCGATACCTCAGGCCGTGCTCCTTGTGGACTGTCGTCGTCCGCTCCTCCCCGGCGACGGGGCGGAACCGCCGGGTCCGAAACTCCCCCTCCACCGCAGAAAGAGGCGATATCACCGCGCGGACGTTCCTGTGGACTGCCATGATGGCGGCGGCCGCCACCTCATTCGGGTCCTCCAGGATTGCCACGTCCCCCACCACCTCGAAGGACGGTTTGTGACCGAGGAGCCCCTCCACCGTCTCCTTCGGAGCCTCGTCCTGGAACTCTGCCTCGACGACCTCGAACTTTCCGATTCCGGCGAGCTCCTCTCTCGCCTCGCAGGAGAGCTCCAGGATGGGCATATAAAGGTCGCCGCCCTCGGTCCTGATCTTCCGGGACCGGTCGAAGGCTCCGATCTCCACGAGCCTCCGCCGAAAGCCCTCCCCCTCACCCCTCCTGACCTTCAGCCCCAGAGACGCCATAAGAGTGCCTCACTTTCGGCCGTCGGCCCTGCTGATCCCCGACGCCTCCATCTGCTCTCCCTTGATGGCGGCGTAGATCTCTTCCTGGCTCGGTCCCTGGGTCTTGACATGCCTTCCTCCGGCGGCGATGGCGATCTTCTCTGGTAGCTTTGAGCCTTGGATGCCGACGTCCACCACCAGCAGGTGTACCCCCGACCTCCTCAGATCATGGCCGACCTCCTCCGCCTCCCGGCCCGGATCCCCCGCTACTTCCAGAGGTACGTTGGCGGTCCCGTCGGTGATCAGGACGAGGATCGGGACTGCCGAAGGCTCCCTCTCCCGTTCCCGGGCGAGGAGGGCGGAGCCGGTCAATAGGCCGCTGGCGAGGGGGGTCGTCCCGCCGTACTCGATCCCGTCGAGGCGCCCCTTCGCGGTCACCGCCGCCGGGGTGAAGGGGAGGACGACCTTAGCCACCCTCCCCGAGCAGGAGACGAGGGCCACCCTATCCCTCCTCTGGTAGGCGTCTTTCAGAAGCTCCATCACCACCTTCCTGGCGACCGACCCCCACTCCTCCATGGAGAAGCTGGAGTCGAGGACGATCCCGATGAGGGTGGACACCTTCCGGCGCCTCACCTTCTCCCGGAGGTCCTCTTCCCTTATGACAACTCCTCCGCCCTTGGCGCCGCCTCCGCCGGGGCGGGCCAGCGCCGCCCTGATGGTGGGGGCTAGGGCGACGTCTTTCGCCTTTCCCCGGGGCATCCGGGCCCGGACGTACCTCCCCCTCTTTCCCGAGGCCAGGACCTCCGCCCTCCTCCCCGGGGCCGGCGACTTCGAGGCGGTCCTCTTCTCTGACCTGGCGAAATGGTCGAGGATGCCGGCGAGGTCGCCAGAATTGAGGCCTCCTCCGCCCCGGCTTGACGACAGAAGGGACAGAAGGGCTTCGGGGTCGATCTCCACGAAGGTCTCGTCCCCCAGGAGGATGACGGCGTCGATCTCCTCCGTCCTGATCGACGGCCTTCGCGTATCCAGGATCAACCTGATCTGCGAGACGTCTTCGACGGTGATCATGCCAGCCCTCGCCCGAGGGATCCTGATCCCCAAAGCGGGCCCTCCGGAAAAGAGGACTTTGCAGCCGTAATCTCGATCGAGGTTTCTTCTGAAGATGGCTGCCACCTCCTCCGGAGGGGGGTGGGGGGGCTTTGGCGCCGGCGGGACCATCAGGCCACCATCGATCGGAGCCTCTCGGGGCTGAACTCGCCGTCGTCGAAGGGGGTCTTCCTCATCCGGTGGGGCAGGACCATCTCCGCCGCGGCGACGATGTCCCCGTTCTCGACCCTCACTCTCCCTTCGAAGGCGGCGTTCGTCCTCGCCGCCCGCTCGATCATGATGTCCGCCCGATGGCCGTCGACCCCGAACTCCACGGAGATCTTAGCGATCTTCAAAAGCTCCCCCCTCCCACAGCTCGCCCTGGGGAGGGCCTTTTTCGCGGCGACGATCCTGTTGGTGAGCCTGTTGGCCTCAACCTCGAACTCCTTTCTGAACTTGGCAGGGTCTGACGCGAATCTGTTGGACCTCTCGATGATCTCGACCCTCTGCTCGACGTCGGATATCCCCTCGACCTCCACCTGGAGGGCGATCCTGTCGAGAAGCTGGGGCCGCAGCTCCCCCTCTTCGGGGTTCATGGACCCTACGATGATGAAGCTCGCGGGGTGGCTTGCGCTCACCCCCTCCCTCTCCACGACGTTCATCCCCATGGCGGCGGCGTCCAGGAGGGCATCGACGACGTAGTCGTCCAGGAGGTTGATCTCGTCTACATACAGTATCCCCCGGTTAGCCTCCGCCAGGACCCCGGGCTCGAAGGCCCTCTCCCCGCCCCGGAGCGCCCTCTCCATGTCCAGAGACCCCACCACCCGGTCCTCCGTCGCCCCCACGGGGAGGTCGACGACCCTCATGGGCCTCACCTCCGTTGGGAGGATTCCTTCCTTCAGCCGTTCGGCGCACTCCCAGCAGAGGTTCTCCCCGTCCCCCGGATCGCAGCCGAACCTGCAGCTCGTCACCACCTCGATCCCCGGGAGGACCTCCGCCAGCCCCCGGACGGCGGTGGACTTGGCCGTCCCCTTCTGCCCCCTGATCAGGACCCCCCCGATGGAGGGGTTGATGGCGTTGAGGATGAGGGCACGCTTCATCTTCTCCTGGCCGACGATGGCGGCGAAGGGGTATAGGAGCCTCTTCGACCTCAAATGGGCGAGGGCGAAGCCCTCTCTTCCCCCGTCCATCGGGGCGAAGGAACCGCCCTGTGACCTCGACGACCTCTCTCCGGCTCCGATCCCATCCCCCTCTCGGGCGGACGAAACTTTCTTCGAGGGCGCATCCTGACCCGCCTTCGAAGCGATCCTGTCGGAAGGTCCCCCCTCACTTCTTTCCCTTATGACGCCGGTTATCCGCAAAATTGCCACCTCAATAGTACCTGAGCATAATCGCCGAAAGGAGGGTCACTATGAGCAGCGACAGCCCCAAAAAGTAGAGTCCGAAGAGAGGGTTGAGGTTCTGCCTCCTCTTTTTGGTCGAGATGTTGTTTAGGTAGACGAGAGATATGCTCATCGTCACCAGGAAAATGATCGCCGATATCAGGATCACAGACCCCGCCACGATGACGTACTCCGCAGTCCAGGTGTAGGATGTGGCGTACAGCAGGTCGAGGAAGAAGTCCTTGCCGTTCCTCTCGTAGGCGGAGGTTACCCAGAGCATGGTGTAGGCGATCTCCGCCGCCCCCATCACCGCCGATGTTACGGCGATGCCCAGGAGGGTGAAGATCGAGCCTATATCCGAAACCGATACGTCTATCTCCCATTCCCTCTCCAAACGAGTTCACCGGAAAAGGATACGTCCTGGTGGATTAAAAGGGTTTAGATCGTCCGCCACCCAAGACGTTTTAATATTTTATACCTGGAGCTGAGATCCAGCGTCATGCGGCATCCCAAACCCCGCCATGGGGGCCAAAAGCGTCAAATATAATACTGCCACAATTTGCAATTGTGTTCGCGATCAGGATAGCCTTAAATCGATATAGCCATATCATCATCTAAGGTGTGAGACGTGAAAGAGATTCAGCTCAAGGTGGCGAAGGCCTACCCCAACGACTCGGCCCGAGGGATCGCTCGCCTCGACCCCAACGCCCTCCTGACCTTGCGGCTATCGCCGGGAGACATCATCGAGATCGAGGGGAGGAGGACCTCCGCCGCCAAGGTCTGGCGTGCCGACCGGCAGGACTGGAGCCAGGACTACATCAGGATAGACGGCTTCATCAGGCACAACGTCGGTGCGAGCATAGGGGATCGGGTGAAGATCAGGAAGGCGAAGGAGGCGGAGGCGCTCAGGGCCGTCCTCTCCCCGCCCTCCGGAGCTCACACCTACTACGGCGAGGACGCCGTCGAGCAGATCAAAAGGCAGACCCTGAAGCGGCCCATAGTCCGGGGGGACATCCTCCCCATCATGAGCACCTCGGGCCACCCCTTCATAGGAAGGATGGAGGCGGTCCCCTTGATGGTGACGGAGACCGATCCCGATGGCGTGGTGGTGATCACCGAGAGGACCGAGTTATCCCTCCTAGATCGACCGGCGAAGGGCTTCGGCTCGGTGAAGGGGACGGGGATCACATATGAGGACGTCGGAGGCCTCAGAAACGAGGTCCAGCGGGTAAGGGAGATGATCGAGCTTCCCATGAAGCACCCCGAGATCTTCACCAGGCTCGGGATCGAACCGCCCAAGGGCGTCCTTCTCCACGGCACCCCTGGAACGGGAAAGACCCTCATCGCGAAGGCCGTCGCCAACGAGACGAACGCCAGTTTCTTCTCCATCGCCGGGCCCGAGGTGATGTCCAAGTACTACGGCGAGTCTGAGCAGAGGCTCAGGGAGATCTTCGAGGAGGCGAACCGGAGCACCCCTTCGATAATATTCATCGACGAGCTCGACTCCATTGCCCCCAAGAGAGGTGAGGTGAGCGGGGAGGTGGAGAGGAGGGTCGTCGCCCAGCTCCTCGCCATGATGGACGGCCTCAAGGAGAGGGGGCAGGTGGTGGTGATCGGAGCCACCAACAGGATCGACGCCATCGATCCGGCTCTGAGGCGTCCGGGGAGGTTCGACCGGGAGATCGAGATAGGCGTCCCCGACAGGACCGACAGGAAGGAGATCCTGGAGATCCATGTAAAGAACATGCCCATCGACGGATCGGTGAAGATCGACGACCTCGCCGACAGAACCAACGGCTTCGTCGGAGCCGACATATCCGCCCTCTGCAAGGAGGCGGCGATGAAGGTCCTCCGAAGGCACCTGCCGGAGATATCCTTCGACGACGAGATCCCCAGTGAGGTCCTCGACGGGATGTCGGTGACGGTCGAGGACTTCGAGAACGCCCTGAAGGAGATCGAACCCTCGGCCATGAGGGAGGTCTACGTAGAGATCCCCGACGTCAGCTGGAAGGACGTCGGAGGGATAGGCCCCCTGCGGCAGGAGATCATTGAGTCGGTGGAGTGGCCTTTGAAGCGCCCCGCCAAGTTCCAGGAGATGGGGATCAGGCCGCCCCGGGGCGTCCTCCTCTACGGCCCCCCCGGCACCGGAAAGACCCTCATCGCGAGAGCCGTCGCCATGGAGACGGAGGCGAACTTCATATCCGTCAAGGGCCCCCAGCTCCTCTCAAAGTGGGTGGGCGAATCGGAGAAGGCGGTGAGGGAGGTATTCAAAAAGGCGAGGCAGGTCTCGCCCGCCATAATCTTCTTCGACGAGCTCGACGCCATAGCCCCCATGAGGGGGATGGAGGAGGGGCACAGGACGAGCGAGCGGGTGGTAAACCAGCTCCTGGCAGAGCTAGACGGCCTGGAGACCCTCAAGGACGTGGTGGTGGTCGCAGCCACCAACCGGCCGGACATCATCGACCCCGCCCTCCTCCGGTCCGGGAGGTTCGACAGGCTCCTCTTCGTCGGCCCCCCGGATCGGGCGGGGCGGCTGGAGATCCTCAAGATCCATACGTCGAAGACGCCGAGCGGAGACGACGTCAGCCTTGAAGAGCTGGCGGAGCTGACGGAGAGCTATGTGGGGTCGGACCTCGAGTCCCTCTGCAGGGAGGCGGTGATGCTCGCTCTGAGAGAGGACCCGGAGGCGGGCGAGGTGGAGATGAGACACTACCGGGAGGCTCTGAAGAAGGTGAGGCCCAGCTTCGAGGAGAATATGGTGCGGTACTACGAGCGGATCAACGAGAGGTTCAGAGGAGGGGTCAAGGTCGACCCGTCCTCCTATCTGGGGTACCGGTGAGGTGGGTCCATTGGCCAAGATCTACGCCCGGAGCCTCGCAGGAAAGGAGATCGTGACGATGGGGGGGACGGTCCTGGGGGAGCTGGAGAATATCATCCTCGACCCCGAGACAGGGAGGCTCATCGACCTATTGGTGAAGCCCGATTCGGAGTTTGACCCCACCAGGTACAGAAGGGAGGGGAAGCTGATCCTCGTCCCCTTCTCCTCGGTATGCGCCCTGAAGGACTACATCGTCATCGACGAGAAGAGGGCTGAAAGGTGAGGTGGCCGGACCTCCAGAGTACGGACCTTCGGATTGCGGATCGACAGATTGCGGATCGACAGATTGCGGATCGACAGATTGCGGATCGACAGATTGCGGATCGACGGAGACGGGGGGGGGGCGGCTTGATAAAGCCGATCACCGGCCTCTTCCTCGTCTTCTGGGGGCTGGTGAAGGTCTTCCAGGGCTGGTTGCTCTTCGACGGCGGCGACTTTGCCGGGGTCGCGGTGGTCCTCTTAGGCGCCCTGGCGGCGTTGGCGGGGGCTTTATTTCTGGCCGATTCTCTATGGTGAAAGGCGACCATTCCCCATGGGAGAGGCTCTGCTGCTTAGATCTCTCCTCGGCCTGGAAAAGCTTAACTTTCTTCGCAGCAACTCTCAGCCGATGACCGAGAGGAGATCTCGTCTGGTGGTCGGAGTCATCGTCTTGATCGCGATCTTTGGAGCTGGTTGTTTGACAAAAGATGAGGATGCTGGAAAGAGGATGGAAGAATCCGGGGGGGCGATGGTCCTTTTGGAGACGAACATGGGAGACGTGACGATTCGGCTTCGCGACGATATGCCCGTCACCGCCGGGAACTTCAAAAAGCTCGTCGCCGACGGCTTCTACGACGGCGTGGTATTCCACCGGGTCATCGACGGGTTCATGATCCAGGGCGGAGACCCCACGGGGACAGGCCGCGGCGGTCCCGGCTACGCCATAAAAGATGAGTTCTCCCGCCAGAACCGAAACGACAGGGGGACGGTCTCCATGGCCAACGCCGGCCCCAACACCGGCGGAAGCCAGTTCTTCATAAACCTCGTCGACAACAACTACCTCGACAGGATGCATCCGGTCTTCGGTGAGGTCGTCGGCGGCATGGAAGTCGTCGACAGGATGGGGAAGGTGAAGACCGGCGCCGGGGACAGGCCCCTCGAAGACGTCGTCATCGTCAGGGCGAGGGTCGTCTCCTGAGCCCGTCTCCATTTTCAATTTTTTCTATTCCCATTCTGGCATATCCGATTCCGGGATCGTACGGCAGCCCCGTCACAACATGTAAATACCCTCTCCGACGATTCGGTAAGAAATGCGAGGGGGGTCACCGGGGCTGGATCGAGGAGAAGTGCAGGAGGTCGCAGGCGTATTCGCCGTAACTCTCCTCGGCCTCCTCGTCAGATTGGCGCCCATGAGGGGGGCGCTCGTCGGCGGAGACGTCCTATTTTACGGCTCTGACTCCTACTACCACATGAGGAGGGTCCTCTACACCGTCGAACACTTCCCTTCCACACTCTGGTTCGACCCTTACCTCAACTACCCGAAGGGGATGGAGCTCCTGTGGCCCCCCCTCTTTGATCAGCTCATAGCCGGGACAGCCCTCCTCCTGGGCGCAGGATCTCAAAGGTCGGTGGAGATGGTGGGGGCGATCGTCCCTCCCATCCTCGGTTCTCTCGCCATCGTCTCCCTCTACCTTCTGGCCCGGGCCCTCTTCGGCCGGCGGGTCGCCCTCCTCTCGGCCCTCTTCTTTGCCCTCAACCCCCACCACGCCAGCGCATCCATATTCGGCCGCCCCGATCACCACGTATTTGAGACCTTCCTCCTGGTGAACATCCTCCTCTTTCTGGTCCTGGCCCTCAAAAGCAAGGATAAACGGCTCTTTTATGCTGCCTGCTCCGGGGTTTTTATGGCCTCTCTCGCCTATACATGGATCGGGGCCGGAGCATATATCGGGACGTTCCTCGTCTACATCGCAATCCAGGCCACCCTCCACCTCCGCCGAAGGACCTCCTCTGAGGACGACCTTTCGATCTTCCTTGCCGCCTTCGGGGTATGCCTGATACTGATGATCCCCTTCTGGAAGGAGGCTTGGCTCACCCCCTCTTTCTTCACCGCAGCCGCCCTTCTCCTGATGACATCGATCATCCTCCTCTTATCCCGGACCTTTCGGGAGAGGGACCTCCCCTGGCCCGCCTTTCTCCCGGCGGTCGCAGCCCTCGGCTACCTCCTCCTGATAGCCGCCTACGCCCTCGGCCCTTCTATGGGGGCATCTCTCCTCTTCAACGAGGCTTTGAGCTACTTCTTCGGCGGTAGCCTCTCTCATAAAGTGGCGGAGGCAGCCCCCCTTTATGCCGCCGTAAGACCTCTCTCCGTCACCGGTTTCAATCTGACGATCGCCGTCATGGGGTTCGCCTGCCTCTGGAGGTCGAATATCGATAAAGATCAGCTCCTCTTCCTGGTCTGGACGGTCTCGATCCTGATCTTCGCCCTCTTCCAGAACAGGTTCCTCTACGTCTTATCCGCCAGCATGTCGGTCCTCATGCCCCTCTTCTTCTTCAGAGCGGTGGCGATCTTCGACGCTTCGAGATGGGGTAGGAGCGAGGACCTTTCGAGATATTTCGGCCCAGCCCTCCTCATCCTCCTCCTAATCCCATCGGCGGCGACCGTCTCCGAGGGGCTCTCGGTCCGTCCCGCCATCGTTGAAGACGGCTGGGATGCCCCCCTCCTCTGGCTCGCGGAGAACTCGATGGAGACCCGAAGCTTTGGAGAGCTGGAGGAGGCCCCAGAGTACGGCGTCCTGTGCTGGTGGGACCGGGGCAACTGGATCTTATACAGGTCGAAGAGACCGGTCGTAGCCAACGGATTTCAAGCGGGGGCAGAGGATGCGGCCAGGTTCTTCCTCTCCGGAGGCGAGACGGAGGCAAAGAGGATCCTGGATGAGAGGAGGTCGCGGTACGTGGTGACGGACTCGAAGATGGTGGGTTCGGGGCTATCGGCGATCCCGTTGTGGATCGGCGAAGAGCCCACCGATTACGTCAGGAACGACGGTGCAGGCCGCCAACATACAGAGAAGTTCATGAGAACCACCCTCGCCCGCTGCCACCTGTACGACTGTCGGGAGATGAGCCATCTCCGGCTGATCTACGAGTCTGAGCCGATGGGGTCGGCCTCTCCGGCAGACCAGGTCAAGATCTTCGAGGTGGTCGCCGGTGCCAGGATCGTCGTCGCCTCCGGAGCGGACGAGGAGATCATCGCAACCCTGAACTTGACCACAAATCAGGGAAGACTGTTCCAGTACGCCATGAGCGGGACGGCTCAAAATGGGAGGTGCGAATTGATAGTCCCCTACTCGACAGAAGGGGGCGGCGCGGTCCGGGCCCTGGGACCCTACATAATATCCTCTGGGGGCGAGAGGAAGCTCGTCTTTGTGGCGGAGGAGGAGGTAATCCATGGGAGGGTGATGATGGTCGAACTTTGACACTTCCATCCTCCAAAAGTATTAAACCCGCTCCGACCTCTATCGGAGAGGTCAGAGCTTTCCAGGGCAGATGGGGGTCGCCACCAACCCCGGATGCCAAGATCTGATCGGTGGCTATTTCAAAGATGCTGATAACGCAGATTGATGCGAGGATTCGCTATGAAATTGTCTCTTCCATTCATGCTCGCCATCGCGCTCGTCGTCATCGCCGCTTCTGCCCAGGCCCAAGAGGTGACGGAGATATATTCGGACCTCAGCTCCTGCGACGTCACCGTCACGGGAGATGCGGCAGGTTCCATCCTCCAGGTCGATCTATCATCCTCGAAAGACGGTCTTATCGAGACCAAGACCCTCGGTCTGGACGGTCCCGGCACCTGGATAGTCGCCTGGGGGGTGCCGGAGGCTTCTGAGGGGTCTTATGACGCCTGCGCTAAACTGATAAGAGACGGAGTGACCGTCTCCGATATGTGCACCAGCTTCTATTACGGCGGAAGAATCGCCATCAGGTTCGACGTTCGGGACGTCCACGCCGACCACAGGGGTATGACCCTTCTGATATACTCCGAAGACATGGCGGTGGTGGACATATATTATATGCTCGTCAAGGACGGCCGGGCGATGTACGTCTCGAAGAGGGGGTCGGTCCCTATAGCCGGTTCTTTCCGTTCTCCTACTGACCTGAGCCTTGAGTGGAAGCAGATCCTCGAGAAGGGGGAGGAGTACACGGGGAGGGTGAAGATCGTCGAGAAGAAGGACGGTCAGACGAGGGCCTTCATGAACAGCTTCACCGCGAGAGAAGACGCCGAGATCACCGACACCTACAGTGACGAGACCGGAGCCAGCGCCACGGTGATGGGCAGGTCCAGAGTACCCTTCGAGGGTTTCCTGAAGTTCGACCTGCATAGAAGCGATACCCTCCTGACCAGCGTCCAGGAGAGGACGCCGATCCTCCTCGCCGGCGACGACGAAACTGTAGAGATCTCGTGGAACGGGACCCTGGAGCCGGGGATCTACCGGCTGACGGTCCAGCTCCTCGGAAGAGAAGGCGATCTCCTGGACGTCGAGGAGAGGATCATAGAGGCGACGATCCCTCTCAGGCCCCAGACGATCGAAATCCCGGAAGACGAGGGTTCGGGCACCTCCGAAGCGGCGATTGCCGTCGCCATCCTCCTCATCGGCGCCGCAGCGGTCCTCATCGTCCGCCGGAGGAGAGGCTGAAGAGCGATCCATCGGAGGGCTGGGCCTAAGAGGAGGCGAAAAGATGGCAACGACCGTGGAGCCGAAAAAGGGGGCTCAGCCCCCTGCCACCGCCCTGTTTTTGAGAGCGCCGAGCCCCTCTATCTCCACCTCCACTACGTCTCCGGCCTTGAGCTGACCTACGCCGGGAGGCGTCCCCGATGCTATGACGTCGCCGGGGAGGAGGGTCATGATGGTGCTTATAAACTCCACCAGCTCTGGGACCGAGAATATCAGGTCTGAGGTGACAGAGCTCTGTCTTGCCGTCCCGTTCACCCTCGTCTGGATCTTCAAGGAGGCGGGGTCGGCGTCGACGACGTAAGGCCCCATCGGCGCGAAGGTGTCGAAGCTCTTCGCCCGGGTCCACTGGCCGTCCCGCCTCTGGAGGTCCCGGGCGGTGACGTCGTTGAAGTTCATATACCCCAGGATGTGATCGTCCGCCTCCTCGGCGGCGACGTTCTTGCACCTTTTGCCGATGACCGCTGCCAGCTCCCCCTCGTAGTCGACCTGGCTGCTGGAGGGGGGGATCACTATATCCGCCCCTGGGCCGATGACCGACGTGGGGGGCTTCAGGAAAATGATCGGCTCCTTCGGCAGATCCATATTCAGCTCCTTGGCGTGCTCGACGTAGTTGAGGCCGACGCAGACGACCTTGGTCGTCTCCCAGGGGGCGAGGATCTCCACCTCATCCAGGTCGTAGAACCTCCCACCAGCCTCGATGGACCTTCCAGCCACTCTACCTCTATAAACCGTATCTTCGAACTGAAACCTGACCATCAAAAGAGAATCACCTTCGCCATCATTTTTTTCTCCCGCTGGGACCTCTCTTGTACCTGCCAAACTCGGTCCCCACCAGCTCGTCTGCCCTGATCACCGGCCCCTCGACGCAAGGCCTGATCCCTGAAGGATCGATGGAGCAGGAGCCGCAGATCCCCATGCCGCATTTGAAGTACCGGTCTATCGACGCCTGGATCTTCGTCTCCATACCTCGGCATCTGCCGATCACGTCCGCCATCATCGGCTCCGGACCGCAGAGGTAGATCTGGTGGAACTCTTGCAGGTTCAGGCACGATAGCCCCGCCGAGGCCCGGCCGCAGATGCCCAGAGAACCGTCGTCCGTCGTTATGACCAGCTCGCCGATCCTCCGAAACCTCTCCCTGAAGATGAGGTCGCCGCAACACCTAACCCCCAGGATCGTCGTGACCTCGATCCCCCTCTCCTTTGCCGCCTCCCCCAGAAAGGCGAGGGGAGCGGCCCCGACCCCGCCGCCGACGAGGAGGATGCTATCGCCTAATAGGGAGAAGCCGTTGCCGAGGGGTCCCCGGAGCCCCAGGCCGTCGCCGACTTCAAGGTCGAAGATCGCCCTCGTCGCCTCCCCCACCAGCTGGACGGTGATCCCGTCTTTATAAGAGATGCTCATGGGTACCTCGTCGACCCCCCTAACCCAGACCATCAGGTACTGCCCCGGGACCGCGTCGAAGGCGAGGTCGAACCGCAGCGTCCGGACGGTGGGGGTCTCGGGGACGATCTCGACGATCTCTGCGTTCTTCGGCCTCATGAAAACCTCCTGGCGGCGCCGACCAGCTCCTCCAAGGTCATCCCCTTCCGGTCGAGGTAGATCGCGAGCCCCTCGGAGATGGACCTGAATATGCCGTACCCTTCAGGCTTCCTCAGGGCCGTCCCCACCTGGACCCCGCAGGCCCCTGCCATGATCATCTCCGCCGCGTCCTCCCACCTTGATATTCCCCCTACCCCGATGACGGGGATATCCAGGGCACCCGCCAGGTCGTAGACGGATTTTACCGCCACGGCCTTTATGGCAGGTCCTGATAGCCCTCCAAATCGGTTTCCCAGGATCGGCCTGCAGGACTCGACGTCGATGGCCATCGCCTTCAGGGTATTTATCGCCACCACGCCGTCGGCGCCGCCGCGCTGGGCCGCGAGGCCCAGGGCGGTGATCTCGGCGACGTTGGGGGTGAGCTTCACCCAGACGGGGACGGAGACGCTCCTCTTCACCGCCCGGGTGATCTCCTCGACGTTGCAGGCCTCACAACCGACCTCGGCGCCGAACCTTTCGGCGTGGGGGCAGCTGAGGTTCAGCTCGAAGCCGTCGGCGTCCAACCCCGTCGCCACCTCTCCGAACTCGGAGGTGGTGGCGCCGAAGATGCTGGCGATCACCGGAACACCGCCCTCTCTGCCGATATCGATCTCCTCCTGGAAGGAGCGGTAAGACGGGTTTGGAAGGCCCATGGCGTTGAGGAGCCCCCCCTCCACCTGGACGACGACGGGCCCCCGGTGGCCTTCCCTCTCGGCCACCCCCACCGACTTGGTGACTACCGCCCCGGCGCCCGAAAGCGCCGCCCTCCTGAGGGAAGCTCCCGTCGTCCCCAGGATCCCCGCCGCCAGCATGACGGGGCTGTCCATCCGGATTGCTCCTACATAACCCGAAAGGGATGCCATAGCTGAAATTCGTCGAGAGAGGATAAAAGCCTTCTCAGAGAGGAGGAGGGATCCAGGGGATGGCTAGCGAGGACGGCAACATCGTCGGACCCAAAGATTTTTCGCCTATTAGTTCAAGAGAGGATGGTGGACGTGTTGAGCCTTGAGGTCCGGTCTTCTGTCCACAATGCTTCTGATCCTCCTTTTTGCCGGCTTAGTTGCATCTATCCCGGCGGCAGGCGACGGGGCGGCGGGGGGCGGCCGGATGGAGGATAAAGACGGCGGGTTGGATATCTCCTCCGCTCCCAGTCCGACGGAGGTGAGCCGCGGCGAGACGGTCACCTGGAACGTGACGGTCCATAACCCCACCTCAAAGCCGATGAAGGACGTCTTTTTGATGGTCACCTTCGACGCCGAGGTGGAGCCGGTGGCAGCCTCCATCGCCCCCGCCCCCTCATCCGCCTCCCTCTTCAGGTTCGAGGAGGTGGGAGCCCGAAGCTTTGCTACCCTCTCCCTGGTGGTGAGGGTTCCCAGGCCGGAGAGGAGCTTCGTCATGAGCAGGTCCATCACTGGAGAGGGGTTTGTCAGCGTCTCTGAGGAGTACTCCACGAGGAAGGAGCCTTATGAGATCAGGTGCGAGGTCGCCGCCTGGGGAGAGGGGACCGATGGGCCTGTCCGAAACTCCTCCGTCGTCTCGGTCCTCGGAGAGGAGGGCGCCGTGGTGAAGGTCCAGGAGACGGGGAGCGGAGAGTACAGCAGCCGCGAGGAAGTGAGGGTCGATGAAGGGATGAGGTCCATCGAGATCTCCAGGGATGTCTCAGCGGAGCACCGACCCTTCGCCCTGGACCTTTTGGGGGATGGATCGGGGAACCGAACCACCCTCTGGTCAGAGATGATCGACCTTCGAAACTACATCGTCGGAGACTTTTCGCGGTTCGGCCGGGGGAACGCCACCTTCCTGGACGGCTGGCATTACGCGAAGCTCGACAGAAACGGGACCGTTATATCTTCGGGTGAGGGTTTTGGGAGGATCCGCCAGGCCGAGATGATCGGCCCCTAGACCCCCCATCGAAGCCCCTATCCATCCTCCGCCCTGGGGCCGACCCCCCTTCCCTCCAGATCTGGCGGGATCTCTAGGTCTCCGATTCTGAATCCGCATATTACGTCGCCGTCTCCTCTCCGGGCAGGTCGCTGGCGGCCGTAGTCTCCGGATCGTCCGTTTCGGCCCTCTCGCCAGTCTCGATCTCGGACCCTCTGGGAGCTCTGGCAGCTTCCATCATCTCAGCCCCATCGCCGTTAGAGATCGGGGAGGGTTCGGTGGAGTCTATGACGTTCACAGGCTCTGCGGGGTCGATCAGCGTCACATGTCCCGTGCAGTTGATGACGGTGATATTTCCCGCGGGGTTGACCAGGGTGATGGGCACCGTCAGGTTCCTCAAAATCACCGGTTCGCTGTAGTTGATCATCGGCATGCCCGCCCCTTCATCCGCCCCAGTCAAAGAACCCTGGGATATCGAGCTGCCGTTATCCTCGTTCTCCGGGGCGCCCGCCTCGGTGGGTTTGACGTCGACGGCGGGTTTATTGGGGTTGACGTTTATGCTGGGCTTTGTGGGGTTGACGTTTATGCTGGGGCCGGTGAGGCTGACGTTCACATTCGGCCTGGTGGGGTTTATGTTGACGTTCAGCGGCGAGATCTTCACGTCGACGTTGGGCTTTGTCGGTTTTATGTCGATGTTGAGGCCGCTGGACTTCTTCTCCTCTTCCGCCACAATGGTCTCGTTCTCACCGGAGCCTTCGTCATGAGGAGGCCACCAGTCCGCAGGGTCGAACTCGTTGGCGGGAGAGTCGTCCACCTCCGCCATTCCGTAGTCCACCAGCATCCTGTTAAAGGTGGGGGATAATACCGGTCCGCCGTTGAGGCCGGATAGGCGGAGGACCACCTCCAGGTTGCCGTCGGCGTCTCTTCCGTCTTCAGACCCGTCGTCGATGTCCAGCCAGACGGTCTTGTTCAGAAGAATGGCCACCGCCAGGTCCTTTGCAGATGTACCTTCGCGGGTCGAGACGTTAATCAGCTCTGCGATCGACTCGTCGACCGGGACGTCGATGGATGCGTTATCCAGCTCTGCGATCGACTCGTCGACCGGCTCGTCGATGGATACGTCATCTAGCTCTTCGATGGACTCGTCGACCGGCTCGTCGATGGATGCGTTATCCAGCTCTTCGATGGACTCGTCGACCGGGACATCGATGGATGCGTTATCCAGCTCTTCGATGGACTCGTCGACCGGGACATCGATGGATGCGTTATCCAGCTCTTCGATGGACTCGTCGACCGGCTCGTCGATGGATGCGTTATCCAGCTCTTCGATGGACTCGTCGACCGATCCTTCCACCCACGTCTCCAGAACCTTCAAATCCGCCAGGGTGACCTTCACTACGCCCTCTTTGACCCTGGGATCGGCCTTCTCGATCCTTACCTCGAAGGTCTTGCCGTCGATGATGCTGATTACCGTGCCGCTGGCTTCATCCGGTCCGGCGGAGGCGACCGCCGAGAACAGAAAAAGTAGCGATATCAGATATGAGATCTCTTTTGCCCTCATCAAATTCCCCCTTCTGTTGGTATTCTTCACGTTTTATAAGAAATACGTTTCGATCCTTCCCGGATGAGGCTGCACATCCAGTCGACGGAGAGAGGCTGAGATAGGGTCGATGATGAGATCTTCCTATCACATCTTCTTACCGCATAACTTCATATCGAGGGGGGGGGGCGGATCGCGCCCATCATCGGAGGCTTCAAGCGCGTACAGTCGGGTCATCGGGTATGTAGATAGGCGCAATCTTCCAAAAACATTTAATAGTATGGCGACCATAATAAATCAAATGGCGTTGAGTCTTCGGCCGGGCTTCTGAGGCGGTAGATCCTCCAATTTATGGTTGAGGGCTGGACGAGACCGAGATGCTCCCGGCGCTAGCGGGGTGGTGGAAGTGGTAGAGAAAGTTTACATGGAATTCAGGAAGATGGAGAACGGGAGGAAGGTGGGGATGGAGTACATGGGCCGACATTTCGATTACGGGGACCGGGTTGAGCCGTCAGATCTGGGCATCTCCGTCAACGTTGCAGAGGATATGGCAGCGAAGTCCGAGGGGAGCATCAAGATAATACGGAAAAATAGGTAGCTTTCCGGCCGCCGCTTTTGGGACGGACGACGCCGGGAAGCCCGGCCTTCCGACGAGGTTGGGCGTCATATCCGACCAACCCACCGCCTTCTCTCTTTTTGCGACTTAAGAAAACGTTCTCTTGCGGCACAATGACCGGCTATTTTGATCAAAAAGCCTGTGCCGGATCACCGCGGGAGTCTACCGGCGGGCCGGAGTACGGCCTGACCTTCGAGGACCCGACCCCGGAGCATCCGACTTTCGGGGACCTGGCCTTGGAGCATCCGACTTTCGGGGACCCGGCCTTGGAGGATCCGACTTTCGGGGACCCGACTTTTGCACAACCGTCCTTCCTAGCCCCCTCGGAGCTGTCCCCTGCCTCCTGGGCCCGCCCTTCGCACCGGAGCCTGCCCCTCTCTTTGCGTCCTCCGAATGATACCGGTGCTCCATCTCTCCGATCTTAGCCCTCGTCAGCTTCTCGATATCCCGGAGGTGTCCCCTCTCTTCGGCGGAGCAGAACGAGTATGCGGTGCCGGATGCCCCCGCTCGTCCAGTCCTGCCGACCCGGTGAACGTAGCTCTCGGCCTCGTTGGGGAGGTCGTAGTTTATGACGTGGGTTATATCCTCGACGTCAATCCCGCGAGCGGCTATGTCGGTCGCCACCAGAACCTGCAGCCGTCCAGATTTGAAACCGCTGAGGGCCTGGGTCCGCTGGTTCTGAGACTTGTTGCCGTGGATGGCGTCGGACCGGATCCTGTTCTTGGATAGCACCGATGCGACCTTATCAGCACGCCGCTTCGTCCGGGTGAAGACCAGGACACGCTTCAGGTTTTTCTGTTGGAGAAGCCCGAGGAGCAGCGCATCCTTGTTGTTCTGATCCACGAAAAACATGCGCTGTTCGACGCTCTCCACCGTCGTAGCCTGGGGAGCCACCTCGATTCGGACGGGGTGCGTGAGAAGCCTTCCGGCCAGCTCGCCGATCTGCCGTGACATGGTGGCCGCGAAGAAGAGAGAATGACGCTTCTGTGGAAGCTTCGAGACGATCTTGCGCACGTCGTTGGCGAAGCCCATGTCCAGCATCCTGTCTGCCTCGTCGAGGACGAAGAACTCGACGTCCTTCAGATTTATGTAACCCTGGTCCATCAGGTCGAGCAGTCGGCCTGGCGTGGCGACGAGGGTGTCGACGCCTCGAGATAGGGCCCTGACCTGAGGTCCCTGGTTGACGCCGCCGTATACGGCGGCGTGCCTGAACCGGAGGAACTGGCCGTACGTCCCAAAGGACGCGTCGATCTGGGCCGCCAGCTCCCGGGTGGGCGCGAGCACCAGGGCTCGCGGCACCCCGGGAGCTGCAACCTTCTGCGTCTCCGCCATCCTCTGCAGGACGGGCAGAACGAATGCTGCGGTCTTTCCGGTGCCCGTCTGGGCTATGCCCATAAGGTCCTCGCCCTTCAGAAGATGGGGGATGGCCTGCGCCTGGATCGGCGTGGGAGTCGTATAGCCTTCTTTGATCAGCGCCCGCTGGAGCGGTTCCGAAATATTTAGATTTTCAAACTGCATTTTATGCCTCTTTGGGGTTACGCAGTCGGACGCTGTCATATGAATTTGGGCCAGAATAGTCGTCATCAATTAGCTCAGATCTGATTAATGACCCTTATTTTGACGGTGTTAAAGATAGCATACGAGCTTTGAACATCCAATTGTGTAACTCTTGCGCTTGGGATCACTGTCGACTTTGAGATGTGATCGCGCCGGACCTAGAACTCGTCTCCTCTATTTAAAGCCATGGTATTGAAAGGAGGAATGCAGAGCCGACCTGGAAAATCAGACCGCAACGATAGCCCTCCGCCTCCTCTCCGCCACCTCCCTCCTAACTGTCTCCTCGCCGCCGCTGAGGAGTCGGGCCTCGTTCTATCCCACATTCCGCACCTTAACTTCCTGAATCAAGTATTTTGCTAGCTAGCGATTCCTCTAATATAATTATAAATATATATATATATATATATATTCAAATACATTAATAGTATGTCTGTTTACTGCAAACTCCTATTGAGGGTCGCGTACTCGATCTACTGAAAATCGCCACTCGAATCGAATTCAAGGGACGTATTTTCCGCCAAACAGCCATTACGTCACCCGTTAGCGCTATTCAGTAATCTGGGTACGCGACCCTATTGAGGGGGCATCTCATCATGTCACATAGCGGGGAGTAATCATCATAATGTAAACTTATACAAATTAAAATAACTTTTTAAGTCAAACTGGCGGCGGCGCACCCCGCAGCAAGCTGCGGGGCATGATTCGCGCCGCCGCCTTTGTATCTTGATTTATAGGTCGCCCCCCCATCATGTTTAACAATTCTGTTACATAAAATTATCTTTGAATGTGAGACCACAGCAATTGTTTTTCGGTTATATGCTCATCCCCGCAGCAGAGCTGCGGGGTATTCGATAAAAATTAAACTAATTGAATTTAACATCAAAAATCGATAGCAGCAAAAATACCAATTTCAGAACTCAAGGTGCGGAATGTGAGATTAATGTATTTGAATAGCTATATTTATAATTATATTAGAGTAATCGCTAGCTAGCAAAATACTTGATTTAGGAAGTTAAGGTGCGGAATGTGTGATCTATCGTTGGACTCTCCCGGATCGCCGTTTCTGAGGTTCTCCCCCAGAGAGGGGATCTCATCCCCGAACGCGAGCCGCCGGGCGTACTCCGCCCGGTCCCGGTAGGCCCGGCCGCCGGAGATTAAATCGTTCAGTTTATATAAATCCACCGGGCGGAGGACCACCAGCCCCCTCCCCCCCCCGCCGCCGACCGGATCCCTCACCTCGATCTCCGCCTCCTCCGCCCCGGGGGCGGTCGTCGGATAGAGGATCGCAGCCCTTCCCCCCGCGCCCCGCCCTCCGACGAGGGCGTAGACGGCGAGCTGGCGTAGCATCTCCCGGGGGAGGGATCTTCTCCAAAGGTCTCTATATTTGGCGTCGAGGATGGAGACGACCTCCGGCCCCCTCAGGATCGCGGAGTCCGGGCGGGGGTCTGGAGCCCGCCGGTTCCTCTCGGGTTCTTCCCCGTTACGTAGGAGATCATGCCGCTGAGGCGGTGCTCGTCCACGACGGTGTAGCCGGGGATGTTCTCCCGGAGAAACCCGGACAGGAGCGCCTGGAAGAACCGGTTCATGTCCAAGAGGAAGCCGGGTAGCAGAATATCGCTCTTGCCGTCATCCAGGGAGAGGCCCTGGGCGGCGACGAGGATCTCGATGATCGATATCGACGACCGGTAGGCCGCTGTCTGCCTCGTCATCTGGCGGTGGAGCCGTCCGATCGTCTCCTGATCCAGCCTCACCGGAGAGATTCCATCCTGCATCAGCGCCGCGAGACGGCGGAGGTTGGACCCGAGAATTAGATCGTACGTGAGCCTTGCGCCGAGGCGGAGCCCTTCGAGGAGGACCTGGTTTATGATGCAGTCTTCGAGGCTGGGATGGTGGGTGCGGGGGATGGCGGCCTGGGCGACTCCGCCGTCTCTTGATATCCCCTTTATGTTGATTCTGCCTTGGTGGTCTGTAACCAAATAATCAAATAATATTGGTGCACTGTAAAATGGTGATATGGTGATCGCAAATGAAGATAAAGGCCGTGATTACAGGTCCAATGGTACAGGGGGTAGGTTACCGGGTATTCCTGATGCACGAGGCCGTAGCTCAGGGGATTGAGAGGTTTACAGCCCTGAACGTGTCAGATGATACGGTGGTTGTCCTCGCCGAGGCCGACGAAACCACGATATCAAATTTCAAGGAGTTTATATCCACCCGTCGTCCGGAGCACGCCCAGGTGTCCGAGGTCAGAATTGAGGATTTCAAGGGAAGGGTGATGACCCTCCAGGAGGCGACGATCTTGAACACCGTCGAGCAGATGAATAAAGCGATCCCCATCCTCGTCAGCATGGACGGAAGGATGGCGAGGATCGACGAGAAGATGGATAGAATGCTCGAAAAGCAGGATGAAACCGTCGACCAGGTGCGCGGATTGAGGGAGGACCTGGGCACCATCCACGCCGAGAGGATGGAAAGGATGGAAAGGGACATCGCCGAGATAAAGGCGAAGATCGGCCTCTGATGAAGCAAAGCGAAATGAGCCAGCCCTCCTGGCGGATCTGTTTTATCTATTCTTGGAACACGAAGGCTTTCGCGTCTAAGCCCCGACCTCAACCTTGCATCTCGTCCTCGATCCCCATGATGAGCGCTGCCAAAAACGAAGAAGGAAGGCGTGAACGAGATTTCATCTCCTAGAATCCCCGAACGCGAACCGCCGGGCGTACGCACCCCGCTCCCGACCGCCACCGCCGCCGGAGATTAAATCGTTCAGTTTATATAAATCCACCGGGCGGAGGACCACCCGGGCCCTCCCGCCGCCGGCGACGGGATCCCTCACCTCTATCCAGGCCTCCTCCGCCTCAGGAGAGGTCGTCGGATAGAGGATCGCCGACCTCCCATTCGCGCCCCGGCTCAAGGCATAGACGGCGAGCTGATAAAGCCACTCCCGGGGGAGGGAGTTCGCCCAGAGGTCTCTATATTTGGCGTCGAGGATCGAGACTACCTCCGGCCCCCTCTGAATGACGTAATCGGGCCGAGGGTTCGGAGCAGGCCTATTCTTCGGGTTTTTTCCGGGGACGTAGGAGATCATCCCCCGGAGGCGGCGCTCGTCCACGATGGTGTAGCCCGGCAGGTTCTCCCGAAGAAACCGGGATAGGAGCGCCTGGAAGAAGCGGTTCATGTCGAAGAGGAAGCCGGGGAGCGCAAGATCGCTCTTGGCGTCATCCAGGGAGAGGCCCTGGGCGGCGACGAGGATCTCGATGATGGAGATCGACGGCCGGTAGGCCGCCGTCTGCCTCGTCATCTGGCGGCGGAGCCTTCCAATCGTCTCCTGATCCAGCCGGATCGGGCTGATCCCGTCCCGGATCAGCCCCTCCAGGCGGCGGAGGTTGGACCGCAGAATAACGTTTTCGGTGAGCTTCGCGCCTAGGCGGAGACCTTCGAGGAGGACCTGGTTTATGAGGCAGTCTTCGAGCCTGGGGTAGTGGGTGCAGGGGAGAGCAGCTTGAGCGATCCCGCCATTTCTCGCTATCCTCTTGATGTCGATCCTGCCCCGGGGGCTTTGAAGCGTCTCGTCGAGGCGGACGTACCTTCGGTGAAGACCCCGCGAGATCAGCTCGCTGGCCTCGGCCACCAGCTGGTGGATTAAAAGATCCTGGAAGGCCCTGGGTTCTGGGGGGTATACCGTCTTGCCGAAGAGACGGAGGTCTCGAAGCCCGTAGGCGTACCTGAGGAGCTGGAGGAAGGGGGCGTCCTCGATCTTCGGGCGGATGGTGATACGAACGTTGCCGAGATCAACCCTTCCGACGTAGGAGTTTGATTTGATCAAAAGGCCCTTTCGAAGCTCAGATATCTCAAGCATCCCTTTTTCCGATAGGTACTGGGCCATTTTCTGGACCGAGGGATCATCCCTGAGAAAAACGCCCTCCAGGCATCTGTCTGACTGCGGACCCCGGCTCTCCCACTCTGAAAGATCAACTGAGATCGGATCTTCAGCCATCGGTTCGCTCCTCTTCTGGGGCGTCATCCGAATCGCTCACGCTGTCCTCTGACGCTTCAGATCCGGCCGTCATCGAAGGGCAAAATGAAGATCTGTCCTTTGAGATCTTCGACATGGCTTGGACGAACTCGCCATCAAGAGAGCCGCCGAAGATCTCATCTCTGATCATCTGTCTCTGGACATCGACGACCTCTCCGCCCAGGATCTTCTCCAGGGTCGAGTAATCCTCATAGCAGTACTCCTCCAGGAGGGGAATGATCTCATCCTGGACCACCCGAGAGAAGCTCGAGAGGTTCGATATCGGTTTTCCGGCCTCCATCAGGTACGAGTGGCCGATCTGGCGGTTTCGGGCGTCCCGGCCGACGCCATCGCAGATGCGCCGGTTGAGGGCACCGAGCCATTCGCCGAGGTGAACCCCGCCGACGACGGATTCGCCCAGGACCGAAGCGTCCGGCATCATCTCGATGAAGCCGAAGCGGCGCCGGAGGGCGGTGTCGAGGAGGGCTATGGACCGATCGGCGGTGTTCATAGTCCCGATGACCCGGACGTTCTCCGGGACCCGCATCTGCTCACCGGAGACGGGGAGGATTATCGGCTTTCCCCGCTTGTTCTTTTCGAGGATGGTCATCAGCTCGCCGAATATCCGGGGGATGTCGCCCCGGTTGATCTCGTCGATGATCAGGTAGAACCTAACGTCGGGATTTGCGAGGGCTTCTTTGCAGAGCTTCTTGAAGATCCCGTCCCGGAGGGCGAAGCTCATCTTGCCGTCCGTCTCCTCCGGCCGGTAGCCTTCGAGGAAGTCCTCATATCCGTAGGCGGGATGGAAGCAGCAGATCCTAACGGGGCCGGAGTCGTCGCCGCCGTCGATCAGGGCGCTCCTCTGCTCCTCTGAAAGCTGATCTAAGGACTTTCCATATCGGTCGAGGGACGCCATCTCTCGGGCCGCCCTCTCGGCCCAGTAGGTCTTACCCGTCCCCGGCGGGCCGTAAAGGATAACCTGGCCCTTGCGTTCGAGGACCGATTGAATGTCTTGGATGATTTCGGGCAAAGGAGCGGGCTCTGATTCGCCTTCAGTTAAAATTGTCCTCTTCCAGCTCTGGGATTTGATGTCAGCCGTCAAGTCTTGGGCAAAGGTTCTTACGGTCTTTTCGACTTCGATCTTCTCAGCATCGTTTATCTGGCTCGGCGTTTGCACCGAACGGCCTTCTTTCTTCCAAAAATCTGAATAACATTCTAGAGATTCGTCATGCAATTCTAAGTCGAAGAGGGATTCACTTTTATTGACCCCGTTTTGCTGCAAATCAGAGCCCAATTTAGATGCTTGATTATAACACTTGTTTGCTTCTTCTTTTCTATTAAGTTTATAAAGAGCATCTCCCTTTCCAATCCAATAATCCGAATTTTTCGAGTCTAAACTAATAGCTTTGTCGAAAGATTCAACAGCATCATGATATTGTCCAAGGTATGACAATGAGAATCCTATTAAGTACCATGCATCAGAAAATTTTGGATTTATCTCGATGGCTGTATTAAAGCAATTCAATGCTTCTTCAAATTTGCCAAGATGTAGAAGCAATATTTCTCCTTTAGCATACCAACCGTATTCGTATTTTGGGTTTATCTGAATAGACTTTTCGTAACATTTAATAGCTTCTTCATATTTTCCATTATTGTAGAGCAAAATGGCTTGGCTATGAAATAAATTAAATTTGAAGATATTATTGTTTGGATTAATATCAATGGCTTTAATATAGCATTTAACAGCATCGTCTATTCTCTCCAATTCGTATAATACCTCTCCCCTGGCGTTCCACGCATCAGAATTTTCTGAATCGAACTCTAACAATCTGCTATAATATTCTAACTGTTTTTTATATTCCTCTCTTTCCTCGAGTAGATTATCCTTTTTTAGCAAAGATTCGGTATCTTTGCTATTTGATAATTGTGTTTTTTCCGCCAACTCTTCCACCTACTTTTCTAATGTTTCTATTGAGATCAGAGCGAGTGCTTTAAGAAGTTCTTCTTGGCTTGTGCGCTTGAAAAGCTCGTTTCGAATCTTCTGATAATTGGCGTCCACTATGCCTGACCCAAGAATCTTTTCAAGTGTTCTAAAATCTTCATAGCAGTACTCTTCCAGAAGAGGTATCATCTCCTCGTGTAATGCTTTGGCGAACTCAGAAAGGTTGGCTATGGGCGTACCGTTGTCCCTGAGGAGGTATGAGTGGCCGATCTGGAGATTTCGGGCGTCCCTCGCCACGTTTTTGCAGATCTTCTGGTTTAGGGCTTCAAGCCACCTTCCAAGGTGGATGCCCTCAATGGTCGCTCCGCCCAAAACTGACGGATCGGGCATCAGCTCGATGAAGCCAAACCGCCGCCTGAGGGCTGCGTCAAGAAGAGCTATGGACCGATCGGCGGTGTTCATCGTCCCGATGATGTAGACATTGCTCGGGACTTTAAACTGCTCGCCGCTGATCGGGAGGGTGATGGACTTTCCGCGCTTGTCCTTCTCGATTATCGTCATCAGCTCGCCGAAGATTCGCGGGATGTCTCCCCTGTTGATCTCATCGATTATTAGGTAGAAGCTCGTCTGCGGGTTCTCCAAAGCGTCTTTGCAGAGCCTCTTGAAGACGCCGTCTCGGAGGGAGAATATCATCTGGCCCTCGGCCTGCTCAGGTCTGTACCCCTCGATGAAGTCCTCATAGCCGTAGGCGGGATGAAAGCAGCATGTTCTCACAGCGCCGAAGCTCTCACCGTCTCCAGTTAAGAAGGATTTCTGATAATCCACAAGCTGGTCAAATTCCATCAGAAAATTTGATCTAGCGGCAAGTTCAAACGCAGCCTTCTCTGCCCAGTAAGTCTTTCCGGTGCCAGGTGGGCCATATATTATTACTTGGCCTCTTCGTTCTAAGATATATCGAACACGAATAATAAATCTGCTTTGAATTGGTGGTGGTATTTTTACGTGTACACTATTTCTTCGTCTCTCAATTTCAATTAGGTTTATCGGGTCTTTAATCTCGTATAGCGCAGTTTGCAATCTTCCTCTTGGAAGAGTCCATTTTTCAAACGAAATCCATTCTACAGGAATACGGTGGGGCCAAGGGTCAGCATCATTTTTTTCGTAATAGTAATCTCCAACCACACGTCCAAAACCAAGAACCGATAATCTTGATACAACTACCAGGTCGCCTTTCTTGATTTCAGTAGTGAATTTAAATGGAGGATTGACTCTTGAATTGGTTGAGTCGTATCCCATATTCCTTAATATTTCACGAATTTTTTCTTTACCGGCTTTGTCGGGAGTTATGTCAGAAAGGTCACCAAGCTCTGTCCATCCGATTGATACATAGAATCCATCTCTCATGAAATCCCAGGCGCGTTCACCCCTCCAATCGAGGCCACGAGTGGTAGCTATGGACCAATAGCGATGTGGCAGTCCATTAATCTTTTCCAACAAGGACATAAGTGAATGACGAGAGATCCCCAGTTCTTGAGCGATGGCTTCGTATTGACGAAAATAGGCATCCAACTTATTTTCCTGTGGTGGATTTTGCAGCATTTTTATCAAATGAAAACGCAAATAACCAAGATTTTCTCTCATCAAATAAACAAGATCATCGCTCGTATTCGATTGAACTCCGGAAGATAATTTTTTCTCTTTGTTCATCCATTCGTAGGCTTCAAGTATCTTTCGATGGATTTTCTCGTCGAGTATCATTTTAGCACCATAAATGTCTTAGAGTATTTTATTAGTATTCAGCTATCAGTAACCTGCTCGAAGAAATATGTATCCCCTCGACTTCAGATTTCACTGCTGAAGACTCCCTTCTTCTATCTGCTCTACCCCACGATCCTCGCCACCCGACCCACCTGGCCGTCGGCGAGCCGGACCTTTATGCCGTGGGGGTGGAAGGAGGAGTTAGTCAGGATCTCCTTCACCACCCCTTCCGTCAGCTTGCCCGTCCTCTGGTCGCGCTTGAGGACGACCTCCACCTTCAGCCCCGGCTTTATATCCTTTCTATTCTTGCCGTCCATGCCCCTCCAACATCGTATCGGCCGCAACCCCTGGCCAAGGCTCTTCTCACTCTTCCTCGATCTCCAGGAGGAGGAGCTCGAAGACGAGGGTCTTTCCCGCCAGGGGGTGGTTGGCGTCGAAGGTGACCGCCTCCTCCGAGATCTCGGCCACCGTCAGCTGGAGCCTCTGCTCGCCCTTGGAGAACTCGATCCTCTGGCCGATCACCGGGGCGAGGTCCGGGGGAAGCTCCTTTTTGTCGATCTTCATCAGAAGCTCTTCGTTTCGAGGGCCGTACCCCTTCTCCGGGGCTATGGTGACGGTCTTCGCCTCCCCCGGCTTCATCCCCAAAACCGCCTCATCGAAGCCCGGTATGACCGTCCCTTTGCCGATGGTGAACCTCAGCGCCCCGTGGGTCTCGGAGCTGTCGAAGACCGTTCCGTCCTCGAAGCTCCCCTTGTAGTGGAGGCTCACGGTGTCCCCCTCTTTAGCCTGCTTCATCTTACGACTCTCCATCATCCATCCGATTTAAAGAAATTGATCGCGGAACCAACCGCGGAACCATCGCTAGATCGATCGCTAGATCGATCTCGTAACGGACCGGGGGAGACGGGCGGATCGGGCGGGGCGGATCAGGCGGACCCGGCTCCGACGATCTCCACCATCTCGATCTCGAAGACGAGGGTCATGCCCGCCAGGGGATGGTTGGCGTCGAGGATGACCGACTCCTCTGAGACCTCGGCCACCACCACCTGGAGCATCTGATCCTGGGATTGCCCTATCTGGAGGATCTGGCCCACCTCCGGCTCGATCTCCGGGGGCATGCTCGACCGGGAGACCTCCATCACCATCTCCTCGTGGCGGGGGCCGTACGCCTCCTCGGCGGGGACGTTGACGGTCTTCTTCTCGCCGGGAGCCATCCCCAAAGCCGCCGCCTCAAACCCCGGGATCACCATATTCTTTCCCAGGGTGAACTCCAGGGGGTCCCTCTCCATGGAGCTGTCGAAGACCGTCCCGTCTTCGAGCATCCCCGTATAATGAACTTTAACAACGTCGTCGGCTTTTGCACTTTCCATTTCGAAATCTCCTTGCATTTGGGGTTCTGTCGCCCAGACGATATGTAGATGACGGTTTATGTTGAAAATTCTCCCCGAATCTCTTTTCATAAGGGGGAAAATCCCCCCGATCCCCCGTTCGGTGGGGGATCTCCGGAGCGTGTAGGAGGCTGGAGGGGGATCGGGTGGGCAAAGGGATAGTGCGCAAAGGGATAGCGTGATAAGAAGGAGAGAAGGCCGCGGAGAAGGGGATGGAGGCGGAAGGAGGGGTTGGGTGCGGATGGTGAGGGAGCTTTGCGCCCCCTCAGGCTCCATCGGGGGCGTAATAGTAGTACTCTCCCGACTCCCTCTGGGACCGGTCGAGCCTCGAGCCGGGCTTGTTCACCCGGGGCCTGCGGGTCTCCTCGTCCCTCCTGAAGGTGATCCCGATTCCCTTCAGGAAGCGGTTCATCCCCTTTCTCATCTCCACCGGCGGATGGGCGACGCCCCTCTTCCCCTCCTCCCCCTCGAAGACCATCAGCTTCTCGCTGAGGAGGTCGATGAGATAGATGTCGTGGTCGACGACGAGGACCGACCTCTCGGCGCTCTCGGCGAACCTGCGCATCACCTTCGCCGCCATCATCCTCTGCTCGACGTCGAGATGGGCCGATGGCTCGTCCAAAAGGTAAAGGTCCGCGTCCCTGCTGAGACAGCCTACGACGGCGACCCTCTGTAGCTCCCCGCCGGAGAGCTCGTCCATCGACTGGTCCAGGAGCTTCTCGATCCCCATGGGCTTTACGAACTCCGACTGGTAGTGGCTGGAGTCGAACTCCCGCGTCATCTTCCGAAGGAACCCCTCCACCGACAGGTCGGTCTCAGCCTTCAGGTATTGGGGCTTGTAGGATACCTTCAGCTTCAGATGGAGCCGTCCCTCCGTCGGCTCTTCGATACCCGCCAAGAGCTTGATGTAAGTGCTCTTTCCGATGCCGTTGGGCCCCAGGATCCCCACCACCTCGCCCCTCCTGATGACCCCCGCCTCCGCCTCCAGGAGAAAGCCGCTGTACCTCTTCGAGAAGCTCTCGTACTCCGCGAGGATGGGGACGTCCTTTTCGGCCCGGGGGGCATGGACCTCGAATACGATCGGCTCCGACCTGACCCTGACGTTCTCCTCGGAGAAGTAGCCCTTTATGTACTGGTTGATCCCCACCCGCACCCCCTTCGGCCTGGTTATCACCCCGTAGGCGCCGGGGGTTCCGTAGACGAGGTGGACGTTCTCGGCCAATAGATCCAGGAGGGCGAGGTCGTGCTCCACCACCATCACCGACCTCGTCTCCGCCAGATCTCTGATCGCTTCGGCGGCGTTGATCCTCTGGTAGATGTCGAGGTAAGGGCTGATCTCGTCGAAGAAGAAGACGTCGGCATCTCGTGCGGCGCAGGCCGCTATCGCCACCCTCTGCAGCTCCCCGCCGCTGAGGCTCGAGATCTCCCTCTCCATCAGGGAGAGCAGGTTCAGCCTCTCGGCGAGCTCCGAGAGGGCGCCCCGTTCGTCGGTCTTCTCCAGAAGGGCTCCGACGGTCCCCGAGAAGCTCTTGGGTATCCGGTCGACGTACTGGGGCTTGTAGGCGGTCTTCACCCCCCGCTCTCCCACCCGCCGGAGGTAGTCGCCGAGGGCGGAGCCGGAGTAGTCGTCGATCACCTCTCCCCAGGAGGCTCCCCTCCCGAGGTTGGGGGTCAAAAGGCCGGAGAGGATGGCGACGGCGGTGCTCTTTCCGATCCCGTTGGGGCCCAAAAGGCCCGTCACCTTCCCGACGGTCGGGACGGGGAGGCCGTAGAGGGCGAAGCCGTTCTCGCCGTAACGGTGGGTGGGGTTCTCCAGCTCGTCGGGGAGGTTTATGATGGTGATCGCCCCGAAGGGGCACTTCCGGACGCAGATACCGCAGCCGACGCAGAGGTTTTCGGTGATCTGCGGCTTTCCGTCGGGGAAGGTGATCGTCTCGTCCCCGGTCCTCACCGGCGGGCAGAAGTACTCGCACTCCCGGACGCACTTCTTCGGCTGGCACCGATCTCTATTGATGACGGCGATCCTCAAAGGTTCCACCCCGTTTCAGTTGATGAGGAGGGTCCAGGATACGAGCCAGAGGTCAACGGCTATGAACTCGACGTAAAGCCAGTCCTTGGCCTTGAACTCCTCGACCTTTATCTTCAGGTATGGATATGTGAACTTCTGGATGTAGAAGGTGAAGCCGATGACGAGGATCATGACGAAGTACCACGGGTAGATCATCCCCACCGACCCTTCCTCGGGGACTCCAGTTCCAAAGAGCTGCAGGCTCGCGAAGCCGAAGATCACCCCCAGAAACGCGGGGTAGATGGTCATGACTATCCCATCGGACCTGGCCTTCTTCCTCTCCGCCGCATCCATCTTTGATGCGGTGATCTTCTTCTCATCTGCCGCCTTCGACCCGTCTGGGCCCGCAGCTGCTCCATTTTGAGCGCTCTTCGACCTCTTCCTCTTCTTGGCCATGGGATCCTCCCTGCCCTGGGTGGCATCATATCTTAATAGCGTTTTGGTCTCGGGCTGCCGCCCCCTTTTCGCCACCTTCCGTCCTCCCGGCCCAGGGCGAGGCAAAGTCCAAGTAGTATTGATGCAAAAAGGTACGGGATGCGTCCGGCTACCGTCGCAGACTCGTCGGTCTTCATATGCGGGAAGGGGTTCGAGGGAGAGGTGGTCACCGTCCCCGGCGTCGAGGGAGAGCTTCTGGACATCGGCTCCAGGATGAGGCTACAGATATCCGGGGCGAGGATAGAGCCCCCTTCCCGAGACGCCCTCGCGAGGGCTAGGGCCGGAGCCGAGAGGACCGGCGACGCCGCCGTCCTCTCCGAGGTCGACCTGGAGCTTCTGGCTAAAGCCCTGGAGCTCTCTGCGACCCTAGCCACCGACGATTACGCCCTTCAGAACGTGGCCCTTCATCTGGGCCTCCGGGTGGAGACGGTGGCCCAGCCCAGGATTAAGAAGATCTTGAAGAGGACCCAGAGGTGCCCCGGATGCGGCAGGCCCTTCGAAGGAGAAGACTGTCCCGTCTGCGGCACGACGAGAAGGAAGAGAAGAGGGGGGTTATTATGAAAAATATAGATAGTTTGATAGAGACCGCCGCCGAGCTGAAGGCGGAGGGGTTGGTGGAGGGACAGATCGCCGAGGAGCTGAACATCTCCAGGGAGACGGTGACGTGGCTTCTGACCCATGGCGAGAAGAGGTCGGGGGTCCAGGGGCCAAAGGACGTCTCCGTAGACTGGTCCTCCATAGGGAAGAGCTCCATAAGGCTCCGGCAGGTCTCCATGGCCCTGACCGACATGATCCTGGAGTGTCTCGAATGCTCCGACGCCGACGTCGACGTCGTCGTGGGGATCGCCCTCTCCGGCGTTCCCATCGCCGGCATGGTCGCCGAGGAGCTGGGGGCGGAGCTGGCGGTCTACACCCCGACGAAGCAGAGGTGGTCTCAGGAGAAGGGGGAGGCGGAGTTCAAGGGGATATTCAGCACCAACTTCTCGGACGTCTCCGACGCCGAGTGCGTCATCGTTGACGACGTCATCACCTCAGGGAGGACCCTCGAGGAGGCGGTGGAGGAGCTGAACAATCACGGCGCTTCGACGAATGCCATCGGCGTCCTTCTGGACAAGAAAGGGGTCGACGATATCCTGGGAGTCCCCGTCTCCTCACTCCTCCAGATCATCAGGGTGAACTGAAGATCGGAGCGAGGATAGGATCGAGGGGCATGAGACGGCTGGAGGGGGAGGCCCCCATCTCCATATCCAGCACCCTAAAAATTTATATGCACATCCGACCACTTAATAGAAGGAGGATCATCATGAGCCTGAATATCCATCATACAGCCCCTTTGGCAGCCCTGGCGCTCCTCATCGCCCTGGCGTCGCCGGCCTTTGGAGAGGACGGCTCGACAGCAAAGGCTTCGAGCTTCGGAGACGTCAGTTACAAGGCCTTAGACCCGATCCATCTCGGCAAAGAGGCGAAGCCTCTCTACCAGGTCGACACTTACTTCAGGATAAAGGACCTGCGGGAGATCGCCGCCAGGGATAAGGGGCTTTACGTCGTACGGCAGAAGTCCTTCCTTGGGACCTACGAGCTGGGAAGGAATGCCAAGCCCCTCTACGACGTCGCGGCTTACTTCAGGATAAAGGACCTGCGGGAGATCGCCGTCAGGGATAAGGGCGCTTACGTCGTCCCGTCCGAGACCGGTCAGGAGCCGACGAAACTGGGAGGGAAGCCCAAACCCATCAACCAGATCGACTCACGACTCCGGCAGAAGGAGCTCCGGGAGTTAGGATCCGGAGTGAAGGAGGGGGTCTTGATCCCCTCGAAGATCCGGGCTTGAAGAGGGGACACCTCCACAGGCAAAACCGTATCATTGAGGCGGGCGGGCCGCCGGCCTCAAAGATACTTCTGAATTTTATTCGTGAGGGTGGTCTTGGGGTAAGCTCCCACCATCTGGTCGATCAGCTCGCCGTTCTTGAAGACGAGCATGGTGGGTATCGCCATGATCCCGTACTTGCTGGAGGTCTGCATATTCTCGTCGACGTTCAATTTTGCGAAGACGACCTTCCCTTTCATCTCTTTGGCCAGCTCCTCGATCACCGGGGCGATCATCCTGCAGGGTCCGCACCACTCCGCCCAGCAGTCCACGATGACGAGAGGATACCTGGCCACCACGTCGCCGACGGTTCCGTCCGTCAGCTTGACGGGGCTGTCGGGATAGTCCGCATTTGGTTCGTTTGCCATCTTTTTCATCTCCTCGAGCTTCTTTCTCCTTATCCTTTCAAGCTCCTCGTCCAAAGATCACACCTCTAACCTCTCTTTGGCCTCGACGATCAGGGATCTGAAGTGGTCCAGGTCCACAGCCATCTTCTGGTAGGCACAGAGGGTGAAATCGAGAAATTCGATGAGCCCATCCTCGCGGTCGTCGGCGTCGCCGAGGGTGTCCAGGAATATGGCGCCCTTGAAGGGGGCGAGCTGGAAGCGGGCCTCCTCGCGGCTCCAGTTCATCCGCTCGAACATATCCCTCCAGCTCTCGACCCAGCCGGGGGAGAGGTAGAAGTAGAGTCCCCGGGTCGCTATCTCCTCCACCTTCTTTCGAGTAATGAGAGCGTCGATGCAGTTCTGGCACCTCATGAGGACGGCGTTGTAAGGGGCGAGGATCTCACCGATCCGGGGATGGCACTCGCCGTAGGCGACGATGATCCCCTCATGCTCTTTGCACCTCTCAAGCTCTGCCTTCAGCGCCTCCTCAAGGTCGTCGAAGTCGACGTGAAGCCCCGCCTCCAGGTAGCGGACCTCGAAGGGGAAGTCGAGCTTCTCCGATATCTTCTCGATCTCATCCTTGAATATGCCGCAGGCGATGATCGCGTACATGGACAACCCTAGAGTCGTCGGGATGTTATATATCGCTTATCCGATGGGGATGCTCACAGAAACGGGAGCCGTATTCCAAGCCCCTTCTCGACGGCGGTCCTGTAGACCCTCGATGCCGTCGCAACGTCCTGGATGGCGAGGCCGGTGGAGTCGAATACGGTGATCTCATCCTCGTTCGTCCGACCCGGGACCTTCCCTGCCACCACCTCGCCGATGGTGGCATAAATGTCCTCAAGGGCGATGAGCCCCTCCGCCAGGGGGACGTTCACCTCCCCGGAGTGGGTGGCCTGGACGACGTCGTCGACGACGACCTTCGCCCTCCTGAGGATCGCCGGGTCCAGCTCCTCCTTTCCTGCGGCGTCGGCCCCGATGGCGTTGATGTGGGTCCCTTCGTTTATCCAGTCGTCCTTCACCAGGGGCTTTCGCGACGGGGTGGTGGTGACGAGGATGTCGGCATCGCAGACCTCTTTGATATCGGTGGAAATCTCGAAGGTGGCGTCGAGAAAGGTCCTGCTCTCTTCTTCAAGAGCCCGGCACCGGTCGAGGGATACGTCGGCGACCTTGACGGCCTCGATATCGAAGGCCTCCGCCAGCCCCAGAAGCTGGCTCCTTCCTTGAGCTCCGGCGCCGACGATCCCCACCGTCTTGGAGCTCTTCTTCGCGAGGTACTTGGCGGCGACGGCTCCCGCCGCCCCCGTCCTCATGTTGGTGAGGAAGGTACCTCCCATGACGGCGATGGGGGCACCCGTCTTTGGGGAGTTAAGTATCACCAAAGCCATCACCGTGGGAAGGCCCGAGCCGGGATTCTCCGGATGGACGTTGACGACCTTCACCCCCGTCGCGTCCATCTCCTCCAAGTAGGCGGGCATCGTCCGCAGGTCGCCGTCGTACTTTTTGTAGATGAGGTAGGACTTGGGCGGCATCTGGACCGTCCCTCGGCCGGCCTCCCGGAAGGCCTCTTCCACCGCCTCCATCGTCCCCTCCATCGAGAGCGACCCCTTCACATCCTCCTCAGATAGCCAGAGTATCTCCAAATAGTTCCCTCCAGACCCTATAGACCCTTCCCGTGAGATGTCATCTGGCCCGGGGATGGAAAAGGCTATCCCCCCGGCCGATGGAGTTTCGTTGAGATGGAACGGTACGACGTCGCCGTCATCGGGGCCGGGCCTGCGGGATCGATGGCGGCGAAGAAGGCGGCCAGCGCCGGAGCGGAGGTCGTCATCTTTGAGGAGCACCCCCGGGCCGGCTGGCCCGTCCAGTGCGCGGGGCTTTTGGGGGTGAGGGCGGTGGAGGAATCGGAGCTGCCGCCGGGCTCCTTTTTGATCAGGCCCCTCCGGGGGGCGAAGGTCTTATCGCCGGGGGGTCTTCAATCGGCATTCAAGGCCCCTGAGACGAAGGCGTGGGTCGTCGATCGGAGGCTCTTTGACCGGGCGCTCCTGGCGGAGGCGGCGAGGGCGGGGGCCGAGGTGATGATGGCCTCCCCAGTGACGGACCTTGTGAGGGGCGGAGGGCGGTCCGTCCTCGCCGTCGGCCGTGGCCCCGACCGGCGGAAGATTGAGGCAAAGGTCGTCATCTCCGCCGAGGGAGCGGGGGCCCGGATCGCGAGGCGGGCAGGGATCGGGCCGCCGAGGGTCCTCCTCTCCTCAGCCCAGGTGGAACTACCTATCGAGGTCGGCGACCCGGAGATGGTGGAGATATTCCTCGGCCAGGAAGTCGCCCCCGGTTTCTTCGGCTGGGCGATCCCGGCCCAGGAGGGGGCCGCCAGGGTGGGGCTATGCTGCCGGGAGATGGGCTGCTTCCATCTGAGAGGCCTTCTGAAGAGCCCCCAGATCCGCAGCAGAATCCGGGGCGGCCCCTTACACCTGGCCTTCGGCGGGCTTCCCCTGGGGCCGCCCGCATCGACCGTCGCCGATGGCTTCATCGCCGTCGGAGACGCCGCGGGGCAGGTGAAGCCCACCTCCGGCGGCGGGATCTATCCGGGGCTCGTATCCGCCAAGATCGCCGGGGAGGTGGCCGCGGCGGCGGCCTGCGAGGGGGACTCTTCCGCCGCGATGCTCTCCGAGTACGAGCGGAGGTGGCGGGCTGCCCTGGGCCGGGAGATCCGCCTGGGGATGATCGTCCACAGGTTGAGGGCGGTGATGGCCGACTCCGAGATGGACGATCTTATACGTCATCTCAGAGATGAGGAAGATCTGACCAGGATCATCGAGGAGGTGGGGGACGTCGACCTCCCGAGCCGGGCGATCAAGAAGGTGGCGCCGAGGATGGGCTTTGCCGGTATCGGGATGGCCAAGATCCTCCTTCGCCATCGAGAGATCTTTAAATGATCGCGCAGGTCCGACCTCACCTCAAATCCACCTCGATCCTGCTCGACCCGTCGTCATCCTCAACGACGAGGATCGAGTTGTCGAACTGACCCTGGACCTCGCCTATGTGGCTTATGGCGAAGATCTGGGGGAACCGGTCGTCGAGGCTGCGGAGCATGTTGATCATGCTCTCCCGGTGCTCCACGTCCTGGCTTCCGAAGACCTCGTCGAGGATGAGGAAAGAATAACCTGGGCCGTTAGATGAGAACCTCATCAGGTATTCGCTTATGGCTACCCGGACGGAGACTGCGATCATGTCGATCTCGCCGCCGGAGTAGCGGGATATGGGGTAGAAATCCCCCTCGTCCTCGACGAGGATGTTGAAGTCGTCGTCGATGCCGATCCTTCCGTACTTTCCCGTCACCTCCCGGAGGATCCTTCCCGCCTCCTCTGCGATCTCGTTTCTTATCCGGACCAGGATCGCGTCCATGAACCGGTTGGCCAGCCCCCTCGTCGTCTCGACGACCTGGACCCGGACCCTCCGACAGGCCGCCTTCTCTTCCAGCTCCTCCTTCCGGGCCGCCTCCCTATTAAGCCGCTCTAGCTCCCCCTCGGCGAGGGCGAGGCGGATGGCCAGCTGCGACCCCCTCTTCCTCGCATCTTCGAGCCGGAGGCCGGCCCTCTCCAGGGCCGCCTCAGCCTCCTCATATGCTCCATCAGAGAAAACCAGGATAGAGAGCCGCTCCTCCGCGTCGGCGATCTCCCCGGCGAGCTTCGTCGCCGCCGCCTTCGCCTCCTCTAGATGGAGCCTCACCTCCCCCTCGGCGGCGAGGGCGAGCCTGACCTCGGAGGCGAGAGCCTCGGCCTTCTGTAGCTCCTTTGCCACCTCCCGGAGGCTTTTATCTGCGGCGGGGCTGAAGCCGAGGAGCTCGATCTCCCCTTCGACCTCTTCGTACCCCTTCTTGAGCCTCTCCACCTCCCTCTTTGCCGAGAGGACGGCCTCTTCTAGATCCGGGATCTCTCCGGTACGGTGCTCCAGGGCGGTGAACCTATGGTGGTCCTCCCGGAGGGAGCCTATCCTCTCCCTGAGCCTCGACCTCTCCTCCTCGTCGTACCCGAGTTTCGCCATCATCTCTGCCAACGAGGAGAGCTTCTCCAGGGAGGCCGCGAGGTACCTGGATGCCTCCTCCAGCTCCACCCTCCTCTTTGGGATCTCCTCGATCCGGACGGTGAGAATGGCGTGCTCTGCGACCAGGTCATGAAGGGCTCCTGCCTCCGCCTCGAGCCGTTCGAATATCTCCGGGTCGAAATCTGCGGGTCCGACGGCCTCGATATCGGCTTTTATCTTCATCGCCTCGTCCAACAGCTCTGAGATCCGGGCGGATAGCCCCCTCTTCTCGGCGAGGATCTCTCCAGCCCTCGCCTTCAATCCGGTCAGGGCGGATAGATCGATCCGGAGCTCCTCTGCCGATCTTGCCGCCCCCTCCCGCCGGGAGAGCGCCTCTCCCCTCAGCTCTTCGAGGCAGGATATCCTCTCCTCGGCCTTCGAGGCCGCCGTCCCGTACTTCTCCAGGAGGAGGTCCCTCTGCCCCGCGAGGGGCCTCTCGCAGGCAGGGCAGAGGCTCTCTTCGCCCAGAGCCTCGATCCTGGACCTCTCCTCCGCGGCCTCCTCCATCTCCCGCCTCGATACGGAGATCTTCAGGTTCAGATCGGCGATCTCACCTTCCAGCGACTTTTTGAGCCGGTCGATCTCCTCTCCCCTCTTCTGGAGGTCGGCCTCCCTCCCCGTCAGGTCGCCGAGTTCTGAGATCTCTCCGTCGAGGGCGGCGACCTCGGCCCTGAGGGAATCGATCCGGGAGGCGACGGCAGCCTGCCTCTCCCCCAGCTCGGATAATCGCCTCCTCTTCTCCCTCTCATTCTTCTGCCGCGAGATCTCCGCTCCGAGGGCCCGATATCTATCGACGGAGGGAAAAATCTCCTCCATCCGGCCCTTCGCCGCCAAAAGGCCCAACAGAGCCTCCTTTGCCCTGGCGATGTTCTCCCTCGCCGCCTCCTCCCTCCCCCTCTCCTCCCCGGCGAGGGCTGAGAGCTTATGGTACCGGTCCCGCTTCGACTCCAGGGCTTCGAGATCAGAGATGAGCCGGCGGTACTCCTCCTCCCGGGGCTGGATCGACTCCATCTCCCGCCTCTCCTCCAGTAGCCGAAGGAGCCTCGTCCCAGCCTCTTTCAGGCCGCGGGATCTACCCTCCATCTCGGCCTTCGCCCTCGCCCGAAACTCCAGGAGCTCCTGGTGGCGGACCCTCTTGGGCTCCAGCTCCTCCAGCCGCCCCCTCACCGATGCTAGGCGGGCGAGCTTCGGCTCCAGCTCGAAGAGCCGCCACCTCCCCTCCTCGATCTCCGAGAGCCTTTTTTCGTCGAGGAGTACCGCCCTCCTCCTCTCCTCCAGATCTCGGGAGAGCCGGTCGGTCTCTCCTCTGAGATGGTCCCGGGTCCGCCTCCGTTCCAGTTCACCCTCCAGGGTCCTCCGCCTCTTCTCCGCCTCAATGGCGAGATGAGACTCCTCCTCTCTTGCAGCAGCAAGCTCATCCCTCGTCTTGGAGACCTCTTTCTCAAGGACGGCGATCATCTCGCCGACGTCGCCGATCTCGGCGAGGGCCCCTTCGAGCCTCCCGATCTCCCCCTCGGCCTCCTTCAGGTCGGACCTGATCTCCTCGATCGCCCTGTCCCTGACCTCGTCGAGGCCCAGGAGGGCGAGGAGGTACTCCCGCTTCTCCGAGCCCCGATCTCTTATCAGGTTGTCCAGGTCCTTCTGCCTCGCATAGAAGGTCTTCATGAAGTCCGAGAAGCTTATCCGGAGGATCTCTCCGAGGCGGCCGTCCACCTCCCGGGTGCCGTTGGCAACCAGGACCCCGTCGATGGAGAGCCTCGCCTCCGGCGTCATGTTCTTCCCCCTCATCGCCCGGAAGATCGTCACCTCTTTCCCGTCCGAATAGAGTGAGAGCTTCACCTCCAGGTCGTCCCTCTCCGAAGCCCGGGAGTTCTTGATGAAATCGCGCCTCACCGTCGAGGCCCTGGAGCCGTAGAGCGCCCAGGCGATCGCCTCGACGATGGTGCTCTTCCCCGAGCCGTTACCTCCGACGATCCCGGTGAGGCCGTCCTGGAACTCGACTCTGACGGAGCCCCTATACTTTTTAAAGTTATTCATTGAGAGGCTATTTAGCCGCATTGAAACTCTCCGTCGTCCTCTTCTCCGAGATCCGCGCGAGCAACTCGGTCCCGTAGGCTATGACATCATCTCTGATGGCGGCGGGGATGGCGTCACCGGCCGCCTCTTCGTCGAGAAATTTTCGAAACTCCTGGGGCAGATCTCTTGAGTCCATCGGCTCGGTCTCATATCGTACGGGGTCGTCTGCAAACTCCGGGAGGATCTCAAGGTGGAGCGGCTCAGCCCTCAGCTCTCCCAAGAGCCTCTGGCTGAGGGACCTGTAAGCCTCCCTCGAGATCTTCGAGAGCTTCAGCCTGATGATCTTATCTTTCAAGCCCAGATCGTCGCAGACGGATCTTATCAGTCCCTCCACCTCCCGGGAGGAGAGGCCGCGGCAGTCGACGGGGTCGAGATCCCGCATGTACTCATCCTGGATGGGGATCTGGGTCACCTTCCCGGATTCGAGGTCGACGAGGAGGAGGCCTTTATCGTCGCCGGCCTCGTTGAACCTGAAGTACTCGACAGAGCCGCTGTACCAGCCGTTCTTCGCCACCTTTGCCTGGCCGTGGTAGTGGCCCAGGGCGATGTAGGAGAAGTCGCCCTTGAGGAAGCTCTCTAGCAGCTGGTGCTCCCCCACGGTCCGGAGCCTCCGGTCCCATAAAGCCTCGACGAGGCCGTGCATCACCAGGACGTCCCTTCCTCCCGACCTCTCGGCCCTGTAATCCTGCATCTTACGAAACTCCGCCAGGTAATCCTCGGGGCCGAGGCAGAAGGGGATGCAGTGGAAGGTGGTGTCCCCAACTTCGAAGGGCTCGTACCGGTACTGGTGGGCGATATGGACCCCCTCCATCCCTTCGAAGAGGGTGAAGGGGGAGAGGGCGGCGTAGCTCTTGGGGGCGTCGTGGTTTCCGCTGATAATGACCACGGGAATCCCCGCCTCCACCAACTTTTCCAGGTTCTGCTGGAAGACGTAAAGGGGCCTGATCCGGGGGCGGACGTGGTGGAAGACGTCGCCGGCGTGGACGACGGCGTCGGGGGATAGGTCGATGATCTTATCAACGGTCCTGGCAAATCCCTGGTAGACCATCTCCTCTCTCTGGTTTCTCCCCCACCGGTCGACCCGGCCGTAGGCGGAGAAGCCGAGGTGGGAGTCTGCCATGTGGACGATCTTCATGAGCTATCTCCTGGATCTAATCGGGGGGAGGGGTAAACCCCCTCCTCTCTTCCCTCTTCTCAGCCGACCCCTCCCCGTTGAGCCGGTCCAGGTACTCCTCGTAGAGGTGGACCCTCGCCGGGACGGGGAAGGGGATCTTCAGGGTGCTGACGATCGCCTCCCCCTTCTCCAGGGTCTGGATCTCGACGTCCAGAGACGATAGATCCTGCTTCGCCGACTCCTCGAGCCGCGTCCTGTCGTTTCTGTCGGCGAGGCCGAGGATGACGAAGGTGTTGAACTGGGAGAGGAGCTGCTTATCGATAAGCTTCGGCTGCTGAGTTATGGCGCAGAGGCCGACGCCGAACTTGCGCCCCTCCCGGGCGATCGACTCGAACCGGGCGAGGCTCCCTTCGCCGCCGCCCAGGACCCGCTGCGCCTCCTCGACGGTGATGAGGCACCTCTTTCCCCTCTGCCCCTCAGCGCTCTCCTTCTTGTACCGGTCGAGGATCGACCGAGATAAGATCGATAGAAGAAAGAGCTCGCTCCTCTCGCCGAGGGTGGGGATGTCCACCAGGACGACCTTTCCTGCCAGGAGGTTATTTACGATGCCGGGGATGCTGGAGGTGAGGTCCGATATGTAACGGTTCTTGTCCAGGATCGTTCTGATCGTCCTGCTTATCCTTCCAACCGTCTTCTCGTGGAACCCCTCGGCGATCATCTTAGCGCCCCCCTCGGGGGTTAGGAGGTCGTCGAGCCAACCGTCCCCGTAAAAGACCCTTGATACCGCCTCCAGCGCCTCCCTTTGTGCGGGGGTCCAGTCGTATAGGACCTCTATATCTCCGGGGAGGATCTCGTTTCTCTTCACCGTCAGGTTTGAGACGAGGGGGTCTTTCAGGTGCCTTTTATCGGTGGAGTAGCAGACGATCCCGTCTCTGTACCGGTCGAGGTGGAGGAGCCCCTTCGTCCCCTCCGCTCCGAAGATGTACTCGCCGTGGGGGTCGACGATGAGAAGGCCGAACTTCGACTTCTTGGCCGAGGCCATCTTCATGCAGGAGGCGGCGAAGACCTTCATGAAGTTCGATTTGCCCATGCCTGTAGTCGCAAAGACCCCCATGTGGTGGTCCATGGCGTCGCTGTGGAGGGCGACGGGGATCTCCTTTACGTCCCGGCTCCCGTTCCTGAGCCTTCCCACCTCGATATCCCCCATCACCTCTCCGAGGAACCGCAGCTCCTCCTTCTCCGCCTTAGTAACGGGGGAGAACTTGGCGGGGATCGTCCTCGACTTTCTAAACCGCTCCCTTCCCCCATCCTCCTTGGTTATGCAGCCGAGGGGCTCTGCCACCACCCGGCAGAATATATGGTCGGAGTCGTAGAAGCCGTCGCCCCGGATCACCGTGTCCCAGTTTCCGTCGTAGTTGGAGTCGTGGCGCAGGTCGGTGATCCTGGCGAGGAAGGTGGCGCCTCTCTCCGCCCTTCGATCGTGGATCGATACGATCTCTCCCAGCTCCACCCACTCCTCGCTCGGGACTATGAAGTGGTACTCCCGGACGTCTTTTGATATTATCCTGAAGTAGGGGTTAGAGCTTTCGTCCATGGTTATGGTCTGGGGCTTTCTGCCGATTCTGGCGAGACCCTCCGGGGGGGCGCTCTCCTGCCCCCGGGGCTCCTTCCATCTTTCATCAGATAAATTTGCCATTCTATCTCCTCTTGATCGAATCGAGGATCTCGTGATAGTCGAGGGCTCCCCGTATATCTCCTTCCGCAAACCCTAGCCCCCGGAGCTCCTCGAAGAGGGATAGTCGGGTGAAGTCTCGCTCCTGGACCGGGATCTTCATCTCCTGATGAGCCCTGAAGAGAGCGTGGGGGTAGCCGGGGCTCTCGGAGGAGCTGGAGTAGAAGGCGACCCGCCCGAGGATCTCGTCTATCGACTCTGCCGCCCGGCCGGGGGCGTCGATCCTGAAGGCGTGGGTCGAGGCGGGGTGGAGCCGGGCGCCGAAGGTCTCGCCACCCCAGGGCTCCTCTCTCATCGCCCTCCTGCCGCTGAGCTGGACTAGCCAGGGGCTGCCGGGGACGGCGGCGAAACCGAGACGATCGACGCTCCTGAGGAGGGGCCTGGCTATCCCCCGGCCCCAGGAGAGCTGGCTGGACTTGCTGATGGCGAGGAGGTCCACCCCCCTCTCCCCGGCCCGTTCGAATATGCTGGTGAAGACCTCCCGGTGGTAGGGCTCCCTCCAGAGGGAGAAGCTCCCGTCGTAGAGGACGAGGTCGCCGCCTTCTGCCTCCAGGACCGCCTCGAAGAGGGCGACGTGCTCCTGGAGGTCCCGATAGAAGGTCGGCATCCGGTCGATCTCCTCGGCCGTCTTCAGCAGGAAGGGCTCCTCGATGCCGAAGATCCCCCGGCGAAACCGGTCGAAGGATCTCTGGTAGTTCTCCCGATCGGCGACGAAGAGGTCGTCACAGGTGATGGAGGTCTTCTCCCACTCAGTCCCGCGGTAGACGACGTAGCCAGCCCTGATCCTGTTCAGGCTGACGGCTCCAAGGTCGAAGACGACGACGTTGGACCCGTCTATGGCGAAGATCCGGCCGTCGAACTCCTGGGGGACGATCTCGCGAAAGTCATTTTCGCGGATGCCCGTCTCCGCCTCGAACTCGTCAGGGTCGACGGGGGCGAGGTACTCCATCAATGCCCGCGCGGCCTCGGCGAGCTTCTCCCTCTCGATCATCTCGGACTTTGGTTGGCGGTCGATGTATATACCGATTTTGAGGGTGTCGAGCAAGTAATACCCGGGGATGTTGGCTGGACCGTCTTCCCGTCCTGACAAAGAGACAGCGATTCCAAAAGCCTCAAAAAGTCTCATGCTAAATAGCGGTTGTAGAGGTAGATTACAATGGCAGAGAAGAACCTTATCGCCTGGAACCTCGACGCCGGGGATTACCCCGCGTCGGAAGAGTTGGACGAGAAGCTGAAGTTCCTTTTGAATTACGCGGTCCTGGCCCCCTCGGGGCCGAACAACCAGCCCTGGAAGCTCGCCGTAGACGGAAGCGAGGTCACCGTAAAGGCCGACTTCGGCCGGACCCTCCCCGACGTCGAGCCGACGAACAGGACGATGTACATGAGCCTCGGCTGCGCCCTCACAAACCTCCTCGTCGCCGCCGAGCACTTCGGTCTGGGCTACCGGGTAGAGAGGTTCCCAGAGGGGATCGACGCCGAGACGATAGCGACCGTCAAGTTTGAGGAGGAGGCCGCTCCAGCGCCGCAGTTTCCGCCATACCTCTTCGACGAGATCACCGAGAGGCACACCAACCGCGGCGCCTACGACGACCGGCCCATCGAGGCCGATAAGATCGAGGCGATGAAAAAGGCCGTCGGAGACGGGGGCTTCCGCCTCGACGTCCTCACCGACCCGGCGGAGAGGGCGGCGATGGCCGAGGTCCTGGGGGAGTCCCACAGGATACAGCTCGGTAACAAGGCCTTCCGAAAGGACCTGGCCCGGTGGATCAGGAGAAACGACGAGGACGCCTGGGACGGCCTTCCCGGCTACGCCTTCGGCTACTCGGACTTTGAGTCCTACTTCGGCAAGTTCATCTTCGGGACCTTCGACACCTCATCTTCCAGGGCGAAGAAGGAGATGGGGCTGATGAAGGCCTCCCCGGCGGTCGGGATCCTTTCCACAGACGCCGAGGACAAAGGAACCTGGGTCGAGGCGGGGATGAGGTTTGAGCGGCTCTTTCTTACGGCGACGAAGCTCGGGGTCAGGTTCGACCTCTTCAGCCAGCCTGTGGCGATCGACGAGCTCCGCCGGAAGATGGTCGAGATCCTCGGCGTCGAATATCCCCAGATCCTCATCAGGATGGGGTACGCTCCCCCGGCGAAGCACACCCCCCGCAGGACGGCGGAGATGGTCCTCGCCGGGAGGTGACCAGAGCCCTGATGAGGATTTGCTTCAGAAAGAGACGTCGGGGATGAGGCTTCGACCTCTCTTGATTCAGGATATTCGCATAAGGTTATTATCAGAGGCGGTCCATGAACCTGGTTGGAGGAAGAAATGTATCTGAGCATAAGGCGCTACAAGACCGACGAAGAGCACGTTGGCGAGGTGATGAGGCTCGTAGAGGACAGGTTTCTGCCGAAGGTCCGGGAGATCCCCGGCTTCGTCAAGTACTACGGGGTGGACTGCGGCGACGGCCTCGTCGCCTTCATAAACTTCTTCGAGACCGAGGGCGGGGCCGAGGAGTCGAACAACATCGCCTCGGAGTGGGTTAAGGAGAACCTCTCCAACTACTTCCCCCTCCCCGCCGACATCACCGCCGGAAAGGTGATGGTGAGGGGCGAGAAGGAGAGCTGAGCCGTCCGGGGCAGGCCCCGGGGCCCAAAGAGAACCCCAGACCGTCTGACGGAGGAGGAAGGCGGGGCGGGGTTGGCCCAGCGAGGCCGAAGTGACTTGAAAGAAGCGGTTTATGGTTGGGAGGAGGTGGCGAATATGGCAGAGATCAGGACCCGTCCTTTTGGGAAGAGCGGCCTGGATTTGACAGTGGTGGGGCTGGGGGGCGAGGGGATTCTTCGGACCTTCGGCGAGGAGGCGAGGGCGGCGGAGGTGATCGAAGAGGCCGCCCTCCAGGGGATCGGCTACTTCGACACCGCCCCCGCCTACTCAGGGAGCGAAGGCTACTACGGCACCTTCTGGCGGTCCCACCCCGAGCTTCGGGACCGGATATTCCAGACGAGCAAGTCGGCGTCTCGGACCGCCAGAGGCGCGCGGGTCGACCTGGACCGGACCCTCAAGACCCTGGGCATCGACGGCCTCGACCTATGGCAGATCCACGACGTCAGGACCCGCCAGGACCTCCGGGAGATCGAGGGGCCGGGCGGGGCCCTGGAGGCCTTCATCGATGCGAAGGAGGTCGGAATAACAAAGCTCATCGGGGTCAGCGGCCACCATGACCCCGCCATCGTCAACTATGCTGTTCAAAACTGGCCCGTCGACTCCATCCTCATACCGGTGAACCCCCTGGAGGGGGTCATCGGCGGGTTTCTCGACGGGACGATCGCGGCGGCGAAGGAGCGCGGCATAGCCGTCATCGGGATGAAGGTCCTGGGGGGCTCCCACTACCTCAACCCCAAGGCCGGAATCGGCCCCGACCTCCTCCTCCGGTACGCTTTAACTCAGGAGGTATCCCTCATCATCGCCGGCTGCTCGACCCCCGATGAGGTCCGCATCCTTTCCGATGCGGGGCGGGATGCTGAACCCTTATCCGGCGAAGAGGAGGAGAGGCTGCTAGCGCTCTTCCGGCCGTATGCGAGGCGGCTAGCGTTCTATCGGGGAGTGGTGTGAGGCGACGGTTTTGGGACTTGAGCGATCCGGGACGGACGCTGGGGACGACTTCAGACAATGAGTGCTTATTTCATCAGCACCGCAGTATCCTCCTCGCCATCATCTTGGCCGAACCCGTCTATCGCCCCCAATCTCTCCTCGTCGACAACTATCCCGGCGACGAAGATCCGGCCGATCACCGATTAAATCTGCCGAAAGATGAGACCGGCATTTCGCATTAACGGTTTGAACGCTCATTAATTTTCCTGCTATCGATTTTTTGAGAATAGATATCAATCGACTCTGTATAGAGATCAAATAAGGCCAGCTTCATAAAGACTAAGAATATAATTATTAAATTTTTATAATATACTGAATTGTTAATATCGTGTTGACAAATTCTAGTAAAATTATTTTAAACAAAATTTAAGTTAAACGTTTGAATTTATGCACATTTTGGCAAGCAATAAATTCTTAATTTTGCATAGCCTTACTGCGGAATGCCGGATGAGAGGACAGATCCATCGATAAGTTAAATTCTGATATCCATATGTCCGCAGCTCCGATGGCACTATAACTTGTGGGCTATCTCTTCCATGACAAGTTTAAGTTCCTGGGGGCTGAACGCTGTGATGCTGTAGAATTCGCCTCTGGTTCCATGAGATATCTTCGTTAAGTTATGGTGTTGCTTTTCTGAGGCGTTTAGGCTCTCGTTGATCCCCATGCCTATCGTGAAGATCCTGATTCCAGAACGATCTGCCTCGGATATGTAATCGTCCAGCCTCGCTCCCGGCTTGAACTCGCTATACCCCGCAAGAAAGATTATTATCTTCGAAGAGCCGTCAGAGAAAGTAGCTTCATCGCGGAGCGCGGCGAGGGCGCCCTTGAGCCCCTGGTCGTAGATGGTCAAATCCGTCTCGATACAGATCTCGGAGAGGCTCTCCAGTACCTCAGCTAGGCGGCCTTCGCTCCCCACCAGGGGAGCGGGCCCGAAGATAATCTCGCTATTGTGGTCCCAGCTGACGATCGAGACGGTGGCGTTGCCGAAGCCGGCCCATCCAGAGACGATCTCGGCGCCTTCGTTCGGGGCCAGAAGGTAATACTTTCTCATGCTCCCGGAGGTGTCGAGGGCGAAGACGACGGATGTGTAATTCATTAACAGATCTTCTGAGTCATTATCTGTAGCGTTGTAACCCGACTCAGGCTTGCCCTCGACCAATACGAGGTTGGTCAGAACGCCCGACTCTGACCTGTTGATCCTGGCTTCGAGGTAGACCGCTCTAAACTCGGATTCTTTCAGCTTCCCCAGATTCCAGGTGACGTTGTTGCTGGAGGTGTCCAGGAGCCCCGTCGAGTTGACGTAATCTAGCCCTTCGGGCAGAGAGTCGGTCACCATCACCGGGTCGAATGTCGCGTTCCCCGTGTTCGTTACGTTGATCGTGAAGTTGACCAAGGTCCCGTTAGATCCTGATGAGGGGTGAGCGGTCTTGTTGACGGAGATCGAGGCGTTGATGACGGTCACGTTATCTGAATCGTTTGCTGTAACGTTATCATCAGAGAGCGTCACTCCGGTAACCGTGACGTTATTCGTCAGGTTGCCGGACTTTGAGCTGTTGATCCTGGCTTCAAAGTAGATCACTCTGAACCCTGATTCAACCAGTTGACTCAGGTTCCATGTGACCTTATCTCCCGAAAGTTCGCATTTATCCGACGAGTTGAAGTAATCAAGTCCTTCTGGCAGAGTATCGGTCACGATGACCGGGTCGAATGTCGCGTTACCCGTGTTCGTGACGTTGATCGTGAAGTTGACCAGGGTGCCGTATGATCCTGATGAGATTTTAGAGGTCTTGTTCACCGATATCGAGGCGTCGACGACGGTCACGGTTGTTGAGCTGTCATGTGTGACGTTGTAACCGGACTCGGGCTTGCCCTCGACCAATACGAGGTTGGTCAGAACGCTTGACTCGGACCTGTTGATCTTGGCTTCGAGGTAGACCAATTTGTGATCAGATTTGTTCAACGATCTCAGGTTCCAGGTGACGTTGTTGCTGGAGTTGTTACCTTCATCCGTCGAGCTGACGTAATCGAGGCCTTCCGGCAGAGTGTCGGTCAGTATGACCGGGTTCAATGTAGCGTTACCCGTGTTCGTGACGTTGATCGTGAAGTTGACCACGGTCCCGTTAGATCCTGATGAAATGTTAGAGGTCTTGTTCACCGATATCGAGGCGTCGACGACGGTCACGATTGTTGAGTTGTCATCTGTGACGTTGTAACCGGACTTGGGCTTGCCCTCGACCAATACGAGGTTGGTCAGAACGCCCGACTCTGACCTGTTGATCCTGGCTTCGAGGTAGACCAATTTGTGCTCAGGTTTGCTCAACGATCCCAAGTTCCAGGTGACGTTGTTGCTGGAGGTGTCCAGGAGCCCCGTCGAGTTGACGTAATCTAGCCCTTCGGGCAGAGAGTCGGTCACCATCACCGGGTTCAATGTCGCGTTACCCGTGTTCGTGACGTTGATCGTGAAGTTGACCACGGTCCCGTTAGATCCTGATGAGGGGTGAGCGGTCTTGTTGACGGAGATCGAGGCGTTGATGACGGTCACGTTATCTGAATAGTTTGCTGTAACGTTATCATCAGAGAGCGTCACGCCGGTAACCGTGACGTTATTCGTCAGGTTGCCGGACTTTGAGCTGTTGATCTTTGCTTCGAGGTAGACCAATCTGGACTCTGATTCAACCAGTTGACCCAGGTTCCATGTGACGTTATCTCCCGAAAGTTCGCATTTATCCGACGAGTTGAAGTAATCAAGTCCTTCTGGCAGAGTATCGGTCACGATGACCGGGTCGAATGTCGCGTTACCCGTGTTCGTGACGTTGATCGTGAAGTTGACCACGGTCCCGTTAGATCCTGATGAGGGGTGAGTGGTCTTGTTGACATCTATGAAAGCAATGTTGCTATTGATGCGGCTATTAATATCTCTTAGAATGGTTACAGGATCGATATCGACCCAGTGGTAGAATTTACTATGAGTGGAATAAGAGATCTCTTTGAGGATTCCTGTACCAGTGGAATCGTTTCCAATACCAATGGTATAGATCCACGTTTTTTCTTCTATATTAATCAGAGTTGAGTTATTATAGCCACCATTCGGAGTAACATCATTTGGGACCCCATCTGAGAAAAATATCGTTATATTATTCATACAATTAAATTTATTATTCTCTAATAGTATAGTCGCCCGTATTAGGAATTCATTGATGTTCGTAATTTTATGTTGTTGCATCCTCGGAAAACGTTCGGATTCACTTTTTATATCTAACAACGTATTATTTATTAGGTCGAAGTTTCTCGTTGGATCTTTGCAAATATATTCAAGGCCACCACGATTGTTACCCAAGGTGCTCACAAGACCAACAACATGTGTACTATTATTCAGAAATCCTATAAAACTCATCGCCTTAGCAAAACGCTCACCATCTTTATCCAAATCATTTACGCTTTTTGAATTGTCGATTAAAAGAACAATGGCAATGCTGCTTGATTCTCCTGACGTAATCTCGTCTCCATGCACCACAAGCATGACGCAAAATAAAGCGATCCCCACCGCCACCAGATGCTTCAGCCTCATGATATCTCTCCTATCTTCACATCGCCTTCTTCAGTTCTAAGGTTGATGACGTTTACCCCAGCGGCATCGCCGCCCGTAGCCGTTATATTGATTCCTCCGGGCCAGCCGGCGTTGCTGATCGCGTCGGAGGCAAGGGCGCCCTTTACGGCGGTGAGGATGATCAGGCTCCTCGCCTCCCCAGGCCTCACGCCGCTTGCGGTCCAGGTTATGGTGGTGGTTCCGTCAGGGTTCTTCGCGACGTTGACCTCGGCGCCGGAGGGGACCGTCTCCTTAACCTCCTGGTGGGCGGGAAGGGTCTCGGTGACGACTATGTCCTTGGGGGCGGCCCTGCTGGAAGCATGGGCTGCTGCATCCTGGAGAACTTCTCTCAGCTCTTCTGAGTCGAGGCCGCCGATGGAATAGAACCTGCCGCCGGTGATGCTGGCCATAGTGCTCAGGCTCTCGTACTTGAGGGGCGACTCGAACTCGTCGATTTCCATGCCCACGGGATATATTGCGTAGCCCCTCCGCTTCAGCTCAATTGCCAGGCTGTCCAAGCCCTCGCCGGGCTGAAACTCGTCGGGGCCGGTGATGAAGAGGACGATCTTCTCGTCTCCGTCGAAATGGTCCCCGAACCCGTAGTCCACCTCCATGACCCCCCGCAGGCCCGCCGAGTAGACCGTCAGGTCCGTCTCGTCGCATAGTCCGGAGAGGTTCGAGAGGGCGGCCAGGACCTCTTCCTCGCTCTCCTCCAGGGGCCGAAGCGGGACCATCAGCGGATCTGCGCCTTCGCCGTCGTCCTCGTCCCAGCCGATGATCGAGACGTTGCTGAAGTTCGCCTCTGCGAAGGCCGCCCACACCTCCTCGCCCATCTCCTCGTAGGGAAGTCTCATGCTGCCGGAGACGTCGAAGGCGAAGACTGCGTCGATCGCAGCATCGGGCCTCGAGACGGTAAGGTTGATGACGCCGGCCGGCTCGTCGGTGCCGTTCCAGTATGGCGTCGAGCCGAAGATGGCGGTCTGGACGATGTTTATGGTGTTCTCCTTTGATCCACCTTTCGAAGTTGCATTCTTCTCCTCCAGGTTGGCATCAGGACATTTTGGGCAGGGAGGGCACACAAGACATGGGGGTTCTTTCCGGATGTCGGTATGGTTGACACAAGGGCTTTTGATTACGATTAAACCGTCATCAGGGCAGTTGTGCCAGGGGCGGCCGTCAGGCCCCCATGGGAAGCTGAGATTGAAATGTAGCGATGAACCCTCCCCTAAATATGCAATATCGCCGGTGAAATTTAAACTACAATTTATAAAGATTTTTATATACGTATTATTACAATCTGTATCATTGCAGGGTATAACCTCCAAGGTGCGTTCTTCGATCGGCTTCTTCATTGGGATGTAGCTTCCGTTCGTGTTTTGTGCCGAATAGGTCATCTCCGACCCCGGCTTCCCGAGGGGGAACAATCCGGTATTCTCGGAGCGGACTGCGAAGGTCTTGCTCCATCTTTCCCCTATGTAGAAATGGTTCCTTGGGCCGCTTCCGTCATCCACCGTCGGCTTCCACGTGAAGACCTTATCATCCCCCTCAACCTCGGCGTCCTGGAGGAAGTAGATAAGATCTCCAGGAGCAACGTATCTCACTGTGACGTTATTGCCAGCTAGACTTGTCATATCCTTATAAATTTTGATAAAGACGTTTTCGACTGTGGCATTATCTGCGGTGCTATAATTTCCCGCCGTCAATTCACTAATATTTTTTAGAACTAATTCACCCGCCTCATCTGCAGGAAAACCGATTGTCCATATTTTGATGCCAGCTTCTTTGGCTCTATATACCTCAGAAAGATAATCCTCGGGATCTCTTGCACGAGTTGTGCCGTCAGTCAGGAGTATTATGTGTTTTTGATGGTCGACGCTTTCGTTTTCAAACATTTCGATCGCCGGTTTCAATCCGTAATATAGATCTGTAGCACCATAAGAAATAATTCCACTAATAGTTCTATTAACAGATTCAAAATTACTCGTCGGAGGCTCTGCTTCAATGACTTGATCACTCCAGATGACGAGACCGACTTTGTCACTTCTGTTGTCCAAAACTCCTATGAAGCCCCTGGCAGCATCGAGCCGAGTTTTGTTGCTGTCATATTTGAACATGCTGGAGGAACTGTCAATGGAGAGAACCACTTGTACAGGCCTAGGATCTCCTAAACCTTCTATCTTAAGCTTGACAACGCTCTCACACGGAGTCCCGGAGCCTGCAATGCAGATCGGATTTGGGGATACATCATGATATGTCACATTCAAATGAGGCTGTACAAATGATGATGCGAAAGCGAGGCTTGAAAGGCATAGTATGCTCACCAAGAGGTTTCTCATTATCACATTATCGCCTCCTTATTATCAATAATATTTCACATAACCGAAATCGATCGTCGTATTTACTGGATCATGATGGTCCATGACTACAATAGATCCTTTATGATCATTGCTGTCGTTCTCTTCACCGCCTGCATAAATCTTGTCTATTTCACCCCACGGAAAGATCCTTACATCCTCTGGTAAAGTGGGATCAAAAATCCTTATGTAACCGTTCCCGTATTTCTGCCCTTCTCCCGTCTTCACTACATATCTGCCGAACGGCACTATGAAGGAATAACTACCGTTTAAATCGGAGAAGGTGCTGTTGTAGAACACTTCTTTTTCGCCATCAGGAAGCATGTAAAGTGATACATTAACCCCGGGAAGGCCTTCTTCACCATCGTCTTGAATCCCATTCTCATTGGAGTCGTTCCATACGAAGTCGCCGATGAGGCCCTTTTTAGCCATGAATCCGAAGTCTATGGTATCATTCTGCTCATCATCTCCGAGGATCACATCATCAGTAGATATGAATTTATGAATATCCTCCTCATAACCGCCTATTTTTGAGGGCTCCGAATATGCAAAGGTGGCGGTGAGGAATAGAACCGCCATCGCCACCGATATGCTTCTATAAAGTTTCACTCGAATCCCCCCCCCAATTGATGGTAGACCCTCGAAGATTTGGACGCGGGCTGAGAATCAGCCTAGCCCGCCATATCGCACAAGCTTCTTTTTCTCGTTTCCTCATACCTGCGAGCGCCTATCACGCTGGAAGTGTATCCGTTATACCTATCCCATTGCTATCGTTCTCTATGGTGCTTCCGGGAGCATATGGTATCGTGGGCTGGTAGCTGTCATCGGGGAGAGTGCTTCTGTCGACATATACTTTATATGTTCCGGAAGGGAGGCCGTCGAATCTATATGAACCGTCCTCTCCGGTGAGCTGTTCACCTAATTTGACGTAATCATCTCCAAGCTTATAATAAAGGAGGATACGAACTTCTTTGATCCCCAGCAGTCTGCCGCTGGAGTCAAAATCGTCCTGAATGCCGTTTCTGTTTAAGTCCAACCAGAACAGATCACCTATGGAGGAAACACCAGGGATAATAAATCCGAAATCTATCGTATCATTATATTCATTTGTGCCGAGATTGATCTCATCAGAGTAAATATAATTATTGCTATCCCGGGATTCATCCGGCTGAGCAGACGCCGTCCCTGCACCGAGGCAGAGCAACACCATAAACATAAAGAAATAAACGTGCCTCATCTCCATCTCCCTCATCCATGAAGATCAATACTAGATCTTTGTAGGTGTTTAATTCTTCTGATTGATAATCGTTTCGTCCTCATCTTCTTTCTCGGCCGGGATCAGGCATGTCCCAAGCATCCGGGTTGGAAAGCCGGATCCCCGTTGCTATCCAGCGGCCTGTCGTCCCCTGCTCTGTATTTGGTAGGCTTCCATCCTTTTCCAGGCAGGGTATTCATATCCACTTTCGCTATGTATTTCCCGCTGGGCAACCTATCGAATCTGTAGTAGCCAGAATTATCCGTCCAATTGGTCCCAAGTTCCCAGCAGTCGCCTTCATATTCATAATAAAGCTTCACCATCACTCCAGGAATTCCGGGTTCAATCTCAATAGCATCCTGAATCCCGTCCTCGTCCCGGTCCCACCAGACGAAATCTCCAATAGCTCCAGAAAACCTTGGCTCATTGACCATCACATACCCAAAAAGCCTCGGCGGATCCGAGGGGACCGACATGTCGAAGTAGACCCTGTCGGAAGCATCGTAGATGGGAAGGCTGATCGGATCGCCGAAGACGTTCCCGTTGGCGTTGTAGAACCTGGCCTGGCCCCGGGCGAGAGGCGACCAGAAGGCGAAGTCGGGGCCGGGATGGAGGAGGATGACCGCAGACCCGCGATCCGGATCAGAGCTTTTGACCTTCGTCCCTGGAGGAAGGCTCCCCGCCCAGGTGACCCTTACGTCGCCGACGGCCAGCTCTGAGATCGGCGGGACGGCCTTGACGTAGACCGAGTCCATCGGATCGTACTGACCCATCTTCCCCCCGATATCTGCATATACGAGCCTGGAATAGGGCGGATCGAAAGACATAAGCTCCAGGCCCAGGTCTTTATCTCCCGGAACCACCCTCGACCCTCCGGGTCCGAAGGGCGATGGTGTGAGCCTTATATCTGCGAGGCCGACGGGTCCAGGGCCGACGTGAAGGTATATAGGGTCTTTTTGGTCGTAAAACCCCGGCGCTATCCCGATATCGAGGTACATTATCGTCACAGGTCGCTGGACGAGGCCGGGGGCGGAGGAGAAGTCCTCTACTATCAGAACTTCGCCAGGGTTCGCAGGATAAGATATCGAACCAAACTCCAACTGACCTGACGCCTGGTTCATAAGCAGGAGAGAGATGAGAATTGCACAGACCATAGCATACCGATCCCCAGCCATCTTTCTCAAGTCAGATATCCTCCGTTCCACCCATACAAACCAGAGAGATCGATGACCTCAACCATAAACCCATAAGGATAAGGGAGGCGGCGTCGGAGTTCGTCGGCGATCTCATTCAGCCTTAAATTACTGACTTAATCATAAATATAGCTTTTTATTTCGGAGCAAAAGGTGACCCGGCAAGAATATTAGCTGGCATGATGTCGCTTTACCTGATAAAAAGAGAGAGCGTCGGAGGGCGCTCTAAAGGCTCATTCGTATGGCGTTGGGCGTCAGATACCCAAAATTCCGTGGGTATGCCGCGGGGCTGGATACGTCGAAGTAGACGACATCAGGCCAGTCATAGATCGGCGGGCTGGGCCAGCTGCTGATCATGCCGATGGGGTTGGTATAGAGGTTTCCGTTGGCGTTGATGAACCTCACCACACCTCCAGCCCCGGGAAGCCAGAGGTTGAAGCTGGGACCGGGGTGAAGGACGGAACAGGTGGCACCTTTATCGCCATCTAAGTTCGATACCCTCGAGCCCGGCGGGCCTTCAAGGGAGTCCAACCTGATATCTCCTATACCGATTTTATCCAGGGGAGGTACGATCTTGATATAAACTGGATCGTCAAGATCGTACTGCCCCATGATGCTGCCGGAATCTAAATAGACCATTCGCGGCAAACCGGGAGGAAACCTCTTTAGATCCATATCATGATCGCCGTCTCCCCCATCAACCTTTGACCCCGGAGGACCAAAGAGGGAGTCTGTCAGCCTTATATCGTTGACCTTAACCTTAGATCCTGTTAAGGTCACCTCTCCGATGTGGAGATATACGACGTCATCCATATCCAGCAGATCTGCGTTAGACCCTCCTTCCGAGTACCCTATCTGGACAGGAGTCTGCTTCAAATCACCGGCAGATGCAAAGTCCTCGACGATCATCCCGTTCTCCGGACTTGAGTTTGTTACCCTGTAGCCAAACTGGCCACTGACTCCACCGATACAGAGCATGAGGATCAGGACCATAAGAGCAGAGGCCCTCATCGATCTCTTCATGTAACCTCCAGATATTCCAAGACTCTCATCAGCTCATCAACCGGTAAGTCGGATGTTGTTCGGAACCACAAAACCGAAGGGATAACCTCCCATGGCTACGCTGGGCAGAGATATGTCTATGTAGACGTCGTCGCTGTAGTCGTAGATGGGATCCCCAATACCATTGACGTTTCCGTTGGCGTTGTAGAACCTCAGGGTTGCCACCGGCCCTCCTGCGGAGATTGGGACGATCATGGGGATCGCAGGTCCGTCTCTGTCAGGATGGTAGTCGAGGACCTTAGTCCCCGGAGAGAGGCCTAAGACCGGTCCCAGCCGTACATCCTTTGTGGCGGTACGAGCACCGATGGCCGCTGGCGTCATCGCCAGCACGTATACCGGATCCCGGAAGTCGTAACCCTGGCTGCCGTAAAGGTCTGCGTAATAGATGCCAGCCGCCTGGCCCGGCAGCGGGGACAGGGGCTTGTTTATGTCGTTGTCCATGGACGTCACTTTGGTGCCGGCCCGATATCCGGCGTAATCGGTGAGCCTTATGTCGTTGGAGTCGATGATGTTATTTCCCAACATGTCCAGATAGATGGTGTCGCCGTCATCATAGATCCCAGGATTAGCACCGGTGTCCCAGTAGCCGAGAGTTGGATTCAGCGGTTGCGGGAAGTCCTCGAGAAAACGCCCTATGTCGGCGTCTCCAGCCATCACCTTTGACCCGAACTGTCCGACAGCCCCGTTTAAGCTCAGGACAAAAAGAAGTCCGGCCATGATACAAACTTTCGTTATTCCCTTCAAATTAACCCCCCTTCATATTTATAGGAATGGATTACAGTCTACCGTAATCTTATAAGTACTTTTTTGGGATTCGGGAGGATAAGTTGGACCAAAACTCTGATGGGCAATTTTCATCCAGGAAAAAACGCCAGATCGAATCCTCAACCGAAAGTCGGGCGGATACAAATCTTCGGATTCCTGAGAAGGACCTGATCCATCACGCGTCTTCGATCCCCTCTACCTCAAATAAAGAGAGGTCGAGGGGATGAAAGAAAGCTCAGATGGACATCCTGACGTCGTTTATAGTCACCACGTAGAAGGGGAACTGGGTGTCCATGTAGACTATGTCACCTCTATCATAGATGGCATACCCTCCGTTGTTGATGTTCCCGTTGGTGTTGAAGAAGCTCAGCATCCCCGGGAGGGTCGAGGTCTTCAGGCCGTTATCCGGGTCGGTGTCGTTGACTCTGCTCCCTGCCGGAAAGCCCTTATAATTGGTGATCCGGACGTCGTTGGAGTTGATCTCTCCGGGGACGACGTTGAGGTATATGGGATCATCCAGGTTGTAGGCCCGGTCCCCCCCCGTATCGAGGAACCTGAGCTCAGCCCTGGGGGTGGTGGTGGTCCCGAACTTGGTCAGGGGCTTGCCTATGTCGTTGTCGGCCTTGGCCACCTGCGATCCCGCAGGAAGGTCGCCGAACGGCGTAAGCCTTATGTCATTTTCGCCGACGACATCGCTGGTGGGATCGATATTTATGTAGACGACGTCCTCGCGGTCGAATACGCCTACGATCCCGCCGTCCCAGAAGGCGAACTCAGGACCCATATAAAACGGGCTCAAAGCCCTCGACTCGTCCATATCGTTAACCATAACCTTTGATCCGTAATGAAATTGGTCGCCGTTCCCGGAGGCCGATGTGGCCGCCAGGGCCAAAACCAGAACCAAGAGAGCTGTCCTGCCGAAAGGAAGATTTCTCATCATAAGTCACCCCGCATCAATACTCGTTACTCCCCATTTTTGCTCTATCTTTCTCCTATATCACATATAAATATTGCTAAAATGATGCCCTCGATCTCCGGAACCTCGATGGACCATCTTTGGATGCCGCCATCAACGAGATGATGACTTTTCGGCCCTCTCTTCTGGAATAGGTTGATCTATCGGGAGGCTAAAACATCATCTGATGATGGATCTCATCCTTAGGACCCTCGAGTTCGCAGCCCCCATCCTCGCGATGATAGGCCTAGGCCTCTTCGGAGCCGGGGTCATGACGGAGATGGGGCTGTTGGGAGGGCTTTCCAGGATCACCAGGCCCATCTTTTCCTTCACGGGGCTCCCCGATGCCTGCGCCTCGGCCTTCGTCGTCTCCCTGGGGTCGGCGGTGGCAGCCAACGGGATGGTGGCGAAGTTCAGGGATGAGGGGCGGCTCGAAGAGAAGGAGGTGGTCCTCTGCGCCATCATGAACAGCATCCCCGTCTACTTGAGGGAGCTGTTCACCTACCAGATACCCATCGTCATTCCCGCCCTCGGACTTGTGGTGGGTGGTTTTTACGCCCTCGTCTTCATAGTCACCGCCCTCTTCAAGATCTCGGCGGTGGTGATCATGAGCAGGCTCTTCCTTGGAAAGAGGGTCTGCAGCGTCCCCGAGGGGATACAAGAGGAGAGGGTCTCCTTCCTGGAGGCGGCAAAGAGGTCTATACGCCGGGAGAGGAGGCTCTTTCTCAAGATCGCCGCCCTCTACGTCACGATGACCGCCGCCGTCTTCGCCCTCAGGGATCGAGGAGCCTTCGATGCCTTCGGCGTCCTCCCCCTGGCGGAGATCTTCGGGATACCCCCGGAGAGCATCGTCCCCCTGACGACCTACGTCGCAAGCCCCATCGTCGGGATATCCCTCTTGGGACCGATGATCGCGAGCAACGGGATCTCAGAGGTCCAGGCGATGATCGTCCTGATGCTGGGAAGCATGTTCATGCTCCCCCTCTTCGCCGCAAGAAGCCTCCTGCCCCGCTACGTCGGCCTCTTCGGACCGCGCCTCGGGGTCGGAATCGTCGCCTTATCTTCGGGGATGAGCATCTTCGTCAGGTTTCTGATCCTCTTGGTACTCCTCGCCTTCGCCAGGTGATCGACGGTCTCATTCTCCTATGATCTGGACGACGACCCTCCGGTAGCGAGGGCTTGTGTCCAGGTCTATGAAGACTATCTGCTGCCACGTGCCCAGCATCAATTTGCCGTCGGAGAAGGGGATGGCGAGGCTCGGACCGATGATGGAGGCCCTGATGTGAGAGTGGCCGTTCCCGTCGCCCCACCTCCGATTGTGGGCGTACTCGATATCCTGGGGCGCGATCCTCTCCAGGGCGGCCTTCATATCCTCGACGAGCCCCGGCTCGTACTCGATGGTGGTGATGGCTCCGGTGGCGCCGGAGGCGAAGACGACGGCCGCACCCGCGGAGAGCCCCGACCTATCTACGGCGGCGGCCACCTTTCCGGTTAGATCTGTCATCTCTCCGTCTCCTCTGGTCTGAAAGTCTACGTATTCGGTCACGATCAAGGAAGTCACCTCCGGTTTGACGACGCTAGCTCTCCGAAGAAGGAGGCTCTCCGTCAAGAGATCTATCCGCTCCCGCCCTTCAAGAAACTTTGCTGAGGTGGGGCTGGATGAAGGTCGGATCCGTGTGGGAGAGGACAATTTAGCTTGATTTACCCAAAAGTACTTTAACCACCATTGAACAAGTGAATTTTAAATAAGACAAATGAATTTGCTTGAGGTGTTTCGATATGAAGAGAACTCTGATGGTATTTCTCTCCCTGGCGCTCCTCTCCGCGCCTTCCCTCTCGGAGGGCGCCTTCTCCCGCCAGCAGGTCTACGTAACCGACGAAGAGGGGAGGATGGTTTCGGTGGACAAATCCCCCGAAAGGATCGTCTGCCTCACCCCCGCAGCGGCAGAGGTGGTATACGCCCTCGGCGAGTCCCATCGGCTCGTCGCCCTCTCCGACGATTGCACCATCCCGCCAGCCCTCTGCGAGAAGGAGCGGGTCGGCAGGTCTGGGCGGGAGGCGGACATCGAGAGGATCATGGAGCTTCGTCCCAGCCTCGTGATAGCAAAGACCGGCGGCCTCTTTGCCCAAGAGCATGAGGAGCAGCTTGCAGGCTACGGCGTCCCCGTCCTCAGGTATCGGGCGCTATCCATCAATACCCTCATCCCCATGATCGAAGATCTGGGACTGATCCTGGATAGGGAGGACGAGGCGAAAGAAATGGTGGACTATCTCGGAGTATATGCCGACGTCGTAATCAGCAGGACCGCCGGGATCCCGGAGGAGGAGAGGCCGAGGGTATACTTCATGTCTATGGGCCACTTCGACTGGACCGCCAGCTCCGAATCGACGGGCCACGATAGGATCAAGGCGGCAGGGGGCATGAACACGGCAGAGGATCTGATGGGGAAGGTCCCTCAAGTCGAGATGGAGTGGGTGATAGAGAGAAACCCGGAGGTGATCGTCTACTCGATGCCATCTTCCCAGTATCAGGGGACGGTCCCTACCCCCGAGGAGATGGCAGAGAAGAGGGATGAGATCATAGCCCTTCCGGGCTTCACCGAGATCGACGCCGTCAAGGCCGGCCGAGTCTACGTAGTGGACATAAACATGGCCAGCGGCCTTGCAGAGGTGGTGAACATGCTCTACTACGCCCGGTGGTTCCACCCCCACCTCTTCGAAGATCTGGATCCGAGGTCTTTGCACGAAGAGATCTACCATAAGTACTTCGGCATCGATATGGATGGTCTTCACCAGGTCTATCCCGAGGGCGCAGCCTTATAAACGGCCTGTATGATAACTGCCTATCCGATGGAAGGCGGCTTTGAACTGAAGGGGTGGATCGAAGTGGATGGCAGAAGGCTCTCCGAGTCGCAGGTCTATAGTCTCCTCGAAGAGGGACCACAGATCGTCTCCAGATTTGGCGGCGAGTTCTTCCTCCGGTGGGACGGCTTTTCGGCCCGGGACCGTTTCGGGATCGTACCCGGCGACGGTCCGCCTGGAGCCGTCGTCTCCGACGGCGAGGTGGTGGGAGCCGTCGATCCAGATCCTCCGGCCCCGGACCTCGCAGCAGCCATAAAGACCGCCGTCCTCCTTCGAAAGGACGGGGCGGTCGTCGCCCTCTCCGGAGGCGTCGACTCCGCCCTGGTGGCGGCCATCGCCAGAAGGGAGTGCGTCGCCGTGGGGGTCGAAGGGTCCGGGGATTTGAAGAGGGCGCGAGAGGTCGCAGAGATGCTGGATCTGGCGCTGGTGGCGGCGGTCATCGACCCCGGAAGGATCGAGGAGGCCCTGGGCCAGGTTCTTGCCGTAATCCCCCGAAGGACCCCCGTCGACGCCTCCATCGCCGCCACCCTCTACTTCGTCGCGGAATGGGCGAAGGATCACGGGTACGAGAGGATCCTGGCGGGGCAGGGGGCCGACGAGCTCTTCGGAGGCTACGCCCGATACCTGGAGACCGAGACCCTCGGTCAGGAACTCCATCGTGACTTCCTCGGCCTTCCGGCCCAGGCGGCCCGGGACCAGGCGGTGGCCGACCTCTTCGGCGCCCTTTTTTCTCTCCCCTACCTGGACGTCCGGGTGGTGAGGGCAGCGCGAGGGATCCCGCCGGAGGAGAAGGTCAGGGGCGGGATCCGAAAGAGGCCCCTTCGGGAGGTGGCGGCTCGACACATGCCGAACGAGGTCGCCTATCGCGAGAAGAAGGCGATGCAGTACGGCTCCGGGGTGATGCGAGAGATGAAGAGGTTGGCCAGGAGGAGAAACTTCAGTAATCTCTCCGATTATCTGGAGACCTTCATGTGAGGGAGATCCACCACATACTTTTTCAATCGAGAGGTCCCACCTCTCGCGAGGTAGGTGGGGTCATCTCTGTCGATAGTCCATGAACTGACGCCTGGAAGGCTCTTTCTCGCTAGCCTCGATCACGTTTCTGAGATCGTCGCCTCTATAACCGCTCTGGCCGAATCCCTGGGGGTAGAGGCAGGGATCGTCTCAGGGATTGGAGCGCTGAAGGATGCTGTAATCGGCTACTACGATCAGGTGGCCCACGAGTACAGATCGATGGAGATCGGCGGTCCCGTGGAGATATCAAGCCTCTCCGGAAACATCTCCATCAGAGACGGGAAGCCCTTCCTCCACATCCATGCGACCCTCGCCGACTCGCAAGGAAACGATAGAGGCGGCCACCTATCCAGCGGGACGGTCTTTGCGGCAGAAGTGTACATCAGGGAGCTGGTCGGACGGCCGCCAACAAGAAGCCACGACCCCACGACGGGCCTCTTCCTCTGGAGTGAGACCTATTGAAGACCTCAGATTACTTCGAAGCTCTGGAGGGGGGGCTCGCCCGGGAGATGGAGATCGCCGGCAAAGCCAGAAGTCAGGGGAAAGATCCGAGCCTCTTGGTGGAGGTTCCGACCGCCGTCGACCTGGCGGAGAGGGTTGAGAAGCTCATCGGGATCGATGGGGTAGCAAAGAGGATCAGAGAGCTGGAGGGGGAGGGGATGAGCCGGGAGGAGGCTGCCCTCGCCATCGGCCTCGACTTCGCCGAGGGGAGGATAGGAAGCTTCTCGACCAAGATCGAGGCGATCGACGGCGCCATCAGGACCTCTGTAGCCCTCCTCACCGAAGGGGTCGTGGCGGCCCCGATCGAGGGTATCGCCAAAGTGGAGCTGGGCAAAAACGACGACGCCACCGACTACCTCAAGGTCTACTACGCTGGTCCCATCAGGAGCGCTGGGGGGACGGCCCAGGCCCTCTCCGTCCTCGTCGCAGACTACGTCCGACGGGGAGTGGGGATCGATCGCTACAAGCCCAGGGCCGAGGAGGTGGAGAGGTACGTAGAGGAGATCGGCCTATACCGCCGGGTGGCGGGGCTACAGTACGTCCCTTCCGACGAGGAGATAAGGACCCTCGTCCGAAATTGTCCCATCTGCATCGAGGGGGAGCCAACGGAGGAGGAGGAGGTCTCGGGCTATCGAGATCTCGATAGGATCGAGACGAACAGGATCCGTGGCGGCGTCGCCCTGGTCTCGGCAGAGGGGATCGCCCTCAAGAGACCGAAGCTGAAAAAGCACGTGACAAAGCTCGGGATCGAGGGGTGGGACTGGCTTGACGACCTCGCCAGCGGAGGAAAGAAGGACGGTGGGGCCTCCGGAGAGAAGTTCCTCAGAGATATCATCGCCGGAAGGCCGGTCTTCTGCCACCCCCACCGCCCGGGGGGATTTCGGCTCAGGTATGGCAGGTCGCGGAACACCGGCCTTGCGGCCGCAGGGTTCAGCCCTGCTTCCATGATCCTCCTCTGGGACTTTCTCGCCGCCGGAACCCAGGTGAAGGTGGAGCTTCCGGGAAAGGCGGCGGCCGTCTCCCCGGTCTCCAGCATCGAGGGGCCGACGGTGAGGCTGAAGAACGGCGACCTGGTCCGGATCGACTCCGTCGAGGAGGCGGTCCTGATGAGAGGAGAGGTGGCGAGAATCATCGACGTCGGCGAGGTTCTGATCAGCTTCGGCGACTTTCTTGAGAACAACCGGACCCTGGCTCCCGCATCCTACTGCTTTGAGTGGTGGGCGGCGGAGCTTCTCGAGGCAGGCGGCGACCCCGAGGGGCTTGAGGAGATAGGGGGAGAGGAGGCGATAGAGGTATCCCGCCGGTGGGGAGTGCCCCTCCACCCGACCTCGACCCACCTCTGGCACGACCTCTCCATCGACGAGTATCGTCGGCTGAGAGAGGCCGTCTCCATCGAGGGGGTCCTCGAGGACGGCGTTCTCCTCTTACCTCCATGTCTCTTGGAACCCCTGGAGACGCTCCTCGTCCTCCACAGGGCGAGAGGTGGGAGGCTAGAGGTGGACGATCCGCTCCCCCTCCTCCTCTGTCTCGGGATCGATCCCGATGGGATGAGGATCAAGGAGCTTTGCGAAGAGCCTGATAGTGTTGAAGATGATGAATTGAGAGGGGGAAAGGACGACGAGATCGTTTCTTCGAAGTTAGAGGATCCCAAGACCGCCCTCGACCTCGTCAACCTCGTCGCCGGGATCAGAGTTATGGCGAGGGCCCCCACCAGGGTAGGTTCCCGGATGGGGCGGCCCGAGAAGTCGGACAAGCGGGAGATGAGGCCTCCCCCCCACGTCCTCTTCCCCACCGGCGACGCCGGTGGGAAGAGCAGGTCGGTGGGGGAGTGCGCAAAAAACCACGTCGGCAACGGCAGGCACGGGATCATAGAGACCTCCATAGGAAAGAGATACTGTCCTGAATGCGGCGCCGAAACCCACGAGTTCCTCTGCGGATGCGGGAGCCACACACTCCTCAAAAGGGCGTGCCCCGTCTGCCACCAGCCGGGAGCAGAGAAGTGTCCCCGGTGCGCAAAGCCCACCACCGCCGCAGCCATCATGAAGCTCGACGTCAGGGATCTCTACTCCCGGGCCCTCACCTCCCTCTCCGAGAGGGAGCCGGATCTGGTGAGGGGCGTCCTGGGCCTCACCAGCCGGGATAAGACCCCCGAGAGCCTGGAGAAGGGGGTCCTGCGGGCGAAGAACGGGGTCTACATATTCAAGGACGGGACGGTGAGGTACGACCTGACGGACCTCCCCCTCACCCATTTCCTTCCTAGGGAGGTCCACGCCGATCTTGAAAAGCTGAAGGAGCTCGGCTATACCCACGACATTCGCGGCGAGCCCCTGAGAAGCCCCGACCAGATCCTGGAGCTTCTGGTCCAGGATGTCGTCCTATCCTTCGACGGAGGCGAGTACCTCCTGAAGGTGGCGAAGTTCGTCGATGACGAGCTGGAGAAGTTCTACGGCCTTGAGAGGTTCTACAACGCAGAGACCCCCGACGACCTCATCGGCGTCCTCATGGTGGGGCTCGCACCCCACACCTCCGCCGGGGTCTTATGCCGGCTCATCGGCTACACCTCCGCCTCCGCCGGATACGGCCACCCCTTCTTCCACGCCGCCAAGAGGAGGAACTGTGACGGAGACGAGGACTGCGTCATGCTCCTCATGGATGCCCTCCTCAACTTCTCCATGTCTTACCTCCCGGAGAAGAGGGGCGGCAAGATGGACGCTCCCCTGGTGATGACCACCAGGCTCGACCCCTCGGAGGTGGACGGCGAGGCCCACAACCTGGACCTGCCGTCGAGATACCCCCTGGAGTTCTACCGGGCGACCCTCGGCGGAGCGTCGCCGAAGGATGTAGAGGGATTGATCGACATCGTATCCAAGAGACTTGGGACCGATGGACAGTACTCCGGCTTCTCGTTCACCCACGACACCGACGATATCGCCGCGGGGCCGAAGAACAGCGCCTATAAGACTCTGGGGACGATGGTGGAGAAGATGGACGCCCAGCTCGCCCTGGCGAGGTCGATCCGGGCCGTTGACGAGAGGGACGTGGCGACGAGGGTGATCAACTCCCACTTCCTCCCGGACCTGATAGGAAACCTCCGGGCCTTCTCCAGGCAGAAGGTCCGGTGCGTCAAGTGCGGGGCGAAGTTTAGAAGGCCCCCCCTATCCGACGTCTGCCCCAAATGCGGCGGCCGGGTCATCCTCACCGTCCACGAGGGGAGCGTCAGAAAGTACCTGGAGGTCTCGATTAAGGTCGCCGAGGAGTTCGGGGTCGACGACTACACCCGCCAGAGGCTCGAGATCATAAAGATGGACATCGACTCCCTATTCCATAACGACAAGTCGAAGCAGATGGGGCTTGCGGACTTCATGTGAGGGGCGAGGGGGACCTCTCCCCTTCACATGAAGTAAGCCTTCATCAGGTCCCGCCTCACCTTATCGCCTTCATGGCGGGCCTTGAAACGACGAGCATCTCTCGCGAAACGACGAGCATCTCTCGCGGGTCTCTCTTGAGGGTGGGGTCGCCGTAGATGGAGAGCTGGGATGCCGCCGGCTTCTCCGAATCGCCCGCCATCAAGACCGACTCCCGCATCAGCTCGAAGAGGGCGTCTCCGATCCTGTATGTCCCTTGCGACCCGGTCCCGGATATGTAATCCGGGAAGCGTGCGGCGAAGTGGCTGGGAGTACCCTGCTCCGTGTTCCTCGCGACGAAGGCTGCAGCTCCCGCCCGCAAAAACTCAGTTGCATAGCTCGGACGATCCCGGTACAGAAGGCCGGTGTTGCAGGAGACGTAGCCGGTTATCACCGGGTGGTTCGTTGCGAGATCCACTTCCTCGACGTTCTCTACCCTGAATATCGGGACGCGATCGTTGGTGGAGAAGGATGTGGGGCTTCCGTGGCCCATGAAGACGATGTAGTCGCTCTCCGATATCAGCTCGAAGGTCTCGTCTCTCATGCTGCAGGCGTCGCAGACCCCGTAGGGGGGCGTCGCCCGGCAGGGGCCACAGGAGGCATCGTCCGGATCGCAGGCGTCTCCGAGGCCGATCGGTGGGGATAGCCAGCACCTGGTGCTGAACCAGACCTCGGGGCTCAGCCCATAACCCCCGGATTCGTGAAGGTCGATGGACGTCTCCAGAGCCGAGACTATTCCCCCGGAGTCAGTCGAGAGGTCGGGGAGCCTGCTCGCGACGAAACCCTCGTCGACGATCCCGTCGTCGTCGAAGTCGACGTACCAGGCGTCGGTCGGGAGGTAAGAGAGTCGGCCGTCGATGGTAACGGTGAGGGGCCTCGGGACGACAGCCTCTCCTCCCAGGAGTATTATGTAGGCGGGTCCCGTCTCCTCGCAGATCCCCTCCAGGGCGTCCCTGATCTCGTGCCAGTCGGCAGGATCGGACGCCCGGACGCCGTAATCCCTCAAGCACTCCATCGAGTCGAGGACGATGTAACGTGCGTCGAGGCCGTCGGTCCGACCCACCGTCTCGACGTACCTCTCGACGGCGTCTTCGAGGGCTGCCGTCTCCCTCAAGAGGCTGGTCGTGACGAGGAGGACTTCCCGGGGCCGGGGCTTCATATCGACGTCGATAACCCTCATGCTATCGCTGGTGACGGTGATCTCCCGGACGATCCCGCCCGCGCCGCGGACCCTTCGAGAATAGGGGGCGCGGACGCTGATGAGCTCCGGGCTGCTCGACTCCATGATGTAGTCTCTGTGGGTCGCCATGTACGAATAGCTCCCCTCAGGGACCGCCACCCGAAAGCTCCCGGTGCCGCCGGTCGTCGCCGTCCAGGAGCGTCGATCATCGCCACTGACGAAGGTGACGGCGACGCCCCGGATCGGGTCACCGGTCACCTCGTCGGTGACCCTCCCCTCGAAGGCGCACGGATAGATGACGGCTCTCGCGTCGGCGGTCATCGACGGTGCGGCGACGGCCAGCTCCGAGGCGGTCTTATCGATCTTTGCAGGAGCGGGCGCTCCGGCAGCGGTCGTCGTGAGTGATAAAAGGAAGATCACGAGAACGATAGAATGAGCCAAAATCCTTTTCATCAGCGTCTAACCCCCTGAGAGATGAGTATTTCAGCATTTGTGCTGACCTTCCTGGCATCATCTGTTTCAACATCCTTTCAGCACAAGATATTAACAGTTTTTCGTGATTGATGGAGCCGGTATCACAAGACGGGTCGCTGGCCCTCTCCCATTCCCTCCCGCCGAGCCGGCATGGTCGATCGATCGCCACCCCTCCCCCCCGCCACCGTACCATCTCCCCTCGGAGAAGGATAGGAGCGACGATCCGAATGGACGCCTCTCAAGATATAACGAAAAGGGACAAGAGGGCGGCCTTCCCTTAACGATTCAAACGATGGAAAAATAGGGTTAAGGAAAATGGGTCGCGTACTCGATCTACTGAAAATCGCCACTCGAATCGAATTCAAGGGACGTATTTTCCGCCAAACAGCCATTACGTCACCCGTTAGCGCTATTCAGTAATCTGAGTACGCGACCGGAAAATGGCCGTCCTTATACTCGTCCACACTTCCTCTGTACCGTTGAGGTCCAAGTCGGACTTCTTCAGAAGTGGATCTTTTTGCCAAAGCGCCAAATTCGGTCTCGTCTCTCTCACATAGTCCTTTACGATCGTGTATCTGCCCTCGAACCCCTGTTCCTGGATCTCACGGTAAATTCGGGTAGTGAACCAGCAGTGAGTTGATGTTATTTATACTATTACGTTCTATCTCATTGTGGGTGTAGCAAGATGGGTCGAAGAGGTCCAAAACCTGGATTCAATGATGTTGCATGTTCTAACGAGGATT